>NZ_JAKFEF010000061.1:0-107194 GCF_036675785.1 Aromatoleum sp. | reverse complement strand
CGGCCGTTCCGGCAGCTGTGCAAGAAGCTCGGCGCCGGCGTCGCCGTGTCCGAGATGGTCACGTCGAACTCGCTCCTCTACGGCAGCGCGAAGACGCGCCGGCGCGCGAACCACGAGGGCGAAGTCGACCCGATCTCGGTGCAGATCGCCGGCGCGGAGCCGAAGATGATGGCCGACGCGGCCCGCTACAACGCCGACAGCGGCGCGCAGATCATCGACATCAACATGGGCTGCCCGGCGAAGAAGGTCTGCAACGTAATGGCGGGCTCCGCGCTGATGCAGGACGAGGCGCTCGTCGCGCGCATCCTCGAGGCGGTTGTCGCCGCGGTGCCCGACACGCCCGTGACGCTGAAATTCCGCACCGGCTGGAACCGCGAGAATCGCAACGCGCCGACGATCGCCCGCATCGCCGAAGCCTCGGGCATCCGCGCGATCGCGATCCACGGCCGTACCCGCGCCGACCAATACGTGGGCGAAGCCGAATACGACACGATCGCGCGCGTGAAGTCGCTGGTGAACATCCCGGTGATCGCCAACGGCGACATCGCCTCGCCCGAAAAGGCGAAGCACGTGCTCGACTACACCGGCGCCGACGGCGTGATGATCGGACGCGCGGCGCAGGGCCGGCCGTGGATCTTCCGCGAGATCGAACATTTCCTCGCGACCGGCGAGCTGCTTCCGCCGCCCCTCGTGACCGAGATCCTCGCCGTCTGCCGCGAGCATCTGGCGGACCTGTACGCGTTCTACGGCGAGGAAACCGGCGTCAAGATCGCGCGCAAGCACATCTCCTGGTACACCAAGGGCCTCGTCGGCTCGGCCGCTTTCCGCCGCGCGATGAACCAGCTCTCCGATGTGCGCGAACAACTCGACGCGGTCGAGGAATTCTTCGGCCGCCTCGCGGAGCAGGACGCGCGCCTGCTCTACGAAGAAGACATTGCGCAGGAACTCGCAGCATGACCCGCCCGAACGAGATCGCCGAGTCGATCCGCCGCACTCTCGACCAGTATTTCCGCGATCTGGACGGCGAAAAGCCGGCCGCGATCTACGAGATGGTGATCCGCAACGTCGAGCGCCCGATGCTCGAATTCGTCCTCAACCAGGCCAACGGAAACCAGACCGTCGCCGCGGAGATGCTGGGCATCAACCGCAACACGCTGCGCCGGAAACTGACCGAATACGAACTGCTATAACGCCGACGGCCGCGATTGCGCCGCCGTCACGCTTTCCGATCTTCCTTTGCGACCCTCACGATGAAAGTCTCCCAAGCCCTGATCAGCGTCTCCGACAAACACGGTGTCCTCGAATTCGCGCAGGCGCTCGACGCCCTCGGCGTCAAGCTGCTGTCCACCGGCGGTACCGCAGCGATCCTGCGCGAAGCGGGCCTCGCCGTCACCGACGTCTCGGAGCACACCGGCTTTCCGGAGATGCTCGACGGCCGGGTGAAGACGCTGCATCCGAAAGTCCACGGAGGCATCCTCGCGCGCCGCGACCTCGCGGAGCACATGGAGACGATCGCCGCGCACGACATTTCGCGCATCGACCTCGTCGTCGTGAACCTCTATCCGTTCGCCGCGACCGTTGCGAAGCCCGGCTGCACGCTCGAGGACGCGATCGAGAACATCGACATCGGCGGCCCGACGATGGTGCGCGCGGCCGCGAAGAACCACGGCAACGAAGCCGGCGGCGTCGGCATCGTGACCGACCCCGCCGACTACGCGTCGATCATCGCCGAGCTGAAGGCGAACGACGGCGCGCTGAGCTACCGCACCCGCTTCGCGCTCGCGGTGAAAGCCTTCACGCACACCGCGCGTTACGACGGAGCGATCTCGAACCACCTTACGTCGTTGACGTTCGCCGACAGCGGCGAAGTGGCCAAACAGGCGTACCCCGAGCGCTTCCAGCTCGCGTTCGACAAGGCCCAGGATCTGCGTTACGGCGAAAACCCGCATCAGTCGGCCGCGTTCTACCGCGAACCGGTCACGCCCGAAGGCGCGATCGCCGGCTATCGCCAGTTGCAGGGCAAGGAGCTGTCGTACAACAACATCGCCGACGCGGACGCGGCGTGGGAATGCGTCAAGGCGTTCGACCGCGACGCCGGCAGCGCCTGCGTGATCGTCAAGCACGCGAACCCGTGCGGCGTCGCGCTCGGCGAATCACCCGAGTCGGCATACCGCAAGGCCTTCTCAACCGACCCGACGTCGGCGTTCGGCGGCATCATCGCGTTCAACTGCGAAGTCGACCGTGTCGCCGCCGAAGCGGTCGCCGCCCAGTTCCTCGAAGTGCTGATCGCACCGTCCTACAGCGCGGAGGCGCTCGCGGTGCTCGCGGCGAAACAGAACGTCCGCGTGCTGACCTGTGCGCTCGGCAAGCCGGCCGGCGCGCTCGACTACAAGCGCGTCGGCGGCGGGCTGCTCGTGCAGAGCGCCGACGAAGCGCGTATCCAGCTCGTCGACCTCAAGGTCGTGACGAAGCGGGCGCCGACCGAACAGGAACTCTCCGACCTGCTGTTCGCGTGGCGCGTCGCGAAATACGTCAAGTCGAACGCGATCGTGTATTGCCGCGACGGCATGACCGTCGGCGTCGGCGCCGGCCAGATGAGCCGCGTCGACTCCGCGCGCATCGCGGCGATCAAGGCGGAGAATGCCGGCCTGACGGTCCGGGGCTCGGCCGTCGCGTCGGACGCGTTCTTCCCGTTCCGCGACGGCCTCGATGTGCTCGCGCAAGCGGGTGCGACCGCGGTGATCCAGCCGGGCGGCTCGATGCGCGACGCGGAAGTCATCGCTGCGGCGGACGAACAGGGCATCGCGATGGTCTTCACCGGCTTCCGCCACTTCCGTCACTAATCGGGGCTCGCGCATCATGAAAGTTCTCGTCATCGGCTCCGGCGGTCGCGAACATGCGCTGGCATGGAAGCTCGCGCAATCGCCGAAAGTCACCCGCGTGCTCGTCGCACCCGGCAACGCCGGCACCGCACGCGAGCCGCTGCTCGAGAACGTCGCGGCCACGGCGGTTCCCGACCTCGTCGCGCTCGCGCGCAGCGAGCAGGTGCAGTTCACCGTCGTCGGCCCCGAGGCGCCCCTCGCCGCCGGCGTCGTCGACGCGTTCCGCGCGGCCGGCCTGCCGATCTTCGGCCCGACGAAGGGCGCCGCACAGCTCGAAAGCTCGAAGGACTTCGCGAAGCGCTTCCTCGTCCGCCACGGCATCCCGACGGCGAAGTACCAGACTTTCTCCGACGCCGCGGCAGCGCATGCGTACATCGAGACCGAAGGCGCCCCGATCGTCATCAAGGCCGACGGCCTCGCCGCCGGCAAGGGCGTCGTCGTCGCGACGACGCTCGACGAGGCGCACGCGGCGATCGACATGATGCTCACCGACAACCGCATGGGCGACGCCGGCGCGCGCGTCGTCATCGAGGAGTTCATGGCCGGCGAGGAAGCGAGCTTCATCGTCATGGCCGACGGCAGGAACGCGCTCGCGCTCGCGACGAGCCAGGATCACAAGCGCCTGAAGGACAAGGACGAAGGCCCCAACACCGGCGGCATGGGCGCGTACTCCCCGGCCCCGGTCGTGACGCCCGAAGTCCACGCCCGCGTGATGCGCGAGATCATCCTGCCGGCGCTCGCCGGCATGAGCGCCGACGGCCTGCCGTACACCGGTTTCCTGTACGCCGGCCTGATGATCGACGGCGCCGGGCAGCCGCGCGTCGTCGAGTTCAACTGCCGCATGGGCGACCCCGAAACGCAGCCGATCATGATGCGGCTGAAGACCGATCTGTCGGATCTGATCGAAGCGGCGATCGCCGGACGGCTCGATCAGGTCGAGGCAGAATGGGACCGGCGGGTCGCGCTCGGCGTCGTGCTCGCGGCCGAAGGCTATCCGGAGGCGCCGCGCAAAGGTGCGCCAGTCTCCGGACTGCCGGCGAACGCGGCCGAAGACGTCCACGTGTTCCATGCAGGCACGGCCGAACGGGATGGCAACGTCGTCACCGCGGGGGGGCGGGTGCTGTGCGTCACTGCGCTCGGCGACAATGTGCGCAGCGCGCAGAAACGGGCCTATGACGTCGTCGACACCATCCTGTTCGAGGGGCGTCAGTACCGCCGCGACATCGGCCATCGCGCGATCGCGCGCAAGGGCTGAACGATGTCCGCCGCGGACGGCCGCGTCGTCCGGCAGTATCTGCTCGACCTCCAGACGCGGATCGTCTCGGCACTCGAACGTTTCGACGGCGACTGCTTCCGCGAAGACGCCTGGAACCGCCCGGCCGGCGGCGGCGGCATCACGCGCGTGATCGAGGACGGGCGCTTCTTCGAACGCGGTGGCGTCAACTTCTCGCATGTGACCGGTGCGGGCATGCCGGCGTCGGCGACCGCGCACCGGCCCGAACTCGCCGGGCGGCGGTTCGAGGCGATGGGCGTCTCGCTGGTGCTTCACCCGCGCAATCCGTACTGCCCGACAGTGCACATGAACGTGCGCTTCTTCATCGCGATGCCGGCCGATGGTGCGGACGCCGGCGCCGGTGCCGGCGCCGTCCCGATCTGGTGGTTCGGCGGCGGCATGGATCTGACGCCGTACTATCCGTTCGACGAAGACGTGCGCTTTTTCCATCGCGCCTGCAGGACCGCGGTCCTGCCCTACGGCGGACAAACCGAATACCGGCGTCTGAAGGATTGGTGCGACCGCTATTTCTTCCTGAAACACCGCAACGAGCCTCGCGGTGTCGGCGGTCTGTTCTTCGACGACCTCGGCGCGGACGGCAAGACGTCGTTCGACGACGGGTTCGGACTCGTGCGCAACGTCGGCGATACCTTTCTCGACGCGTACCTGCCGATCGCCGAACGCCGGCGCGATCTGCCGTACGGCGAGCGCGAGCGCGATTTCCAGGCGTATCGCCGCGGACGTTATGTCGAATTCAACCTCGTGTTCGACCGCGGCACTCTCTTCGGGCTGCAATCGGGCGGTCGCACCGAGTCGATCCTGATGTCGCTGCCGCCGGTCGTCAAATGGCGCTACGACTGGCGGCCCGAGCCCGGAAGCGCCGAGGCGCGGTTGTATGACGAGTTCCTGACGCCGCGCGACTGGGCCGACTGACCGGGCGCTCCGGTTCGCTGCGCTGCGCCTCGTTGCGGCCGCGGCATTCTCGTCGCCCGACTTTCGTCGCGCCGATCACCGCGCGTGGGTGGTCCCGCAAGCCGCCGCCCGGATCCACCCGCGCCGAGAGCGAATCAGAGCGCTTTCATTCCGCGGTTGGAAACTGCGCCCGCGACGGAAAAGTCGTGCGGGTTTCTGTGCCCACTCAGCGCGCCGAGAGTTCGGCCGCGGCGCGGTAATGCAGTTGCGCCTCTTCGGGGCGATCGAGCCGTTCGAACAACCCGGCGAGCGCCAAATGGGTTTCGATCGTCGGTGCGATATTGACCGACGCTTCCAGATAGCTCTGCGCCTTGCCCCAGAGCTGCGCCGCGATACACAGCCGGCCGAGCGCGTAGAGCAGGCCGCCGTCCTTCGGCTGCTTGCGCAGCCAGCCTTCGGCGCGGGCAAGACAGGCGACAGCGTCCCCATCCGCGCAATGCGCATACAGTCGCGCGAGCGCACCGTCCCACTCCGCGTCGAGCAGGCGTTCGAGCGTCTTGCGCGCGACGGCGCCCTGACCGCTCCCGGCGAGATACGGAACCGCCTTCTCGATCATTTGCCGGTCGTTCAACTCCGCGGCCGGAATGCTCTTCCAGTACGCGGCGAGCGCGTCGCCGTCGCCGGCGAGCTCACGCATGCGTTCGAGATGCGCGCGCCGGACCAGCGGCTGCATCTGTTCGTCCGTCAGAGCCTTGTGCTTGCGCAACTGACGCGCGAGCCGCAGCACTTCGTCCCAGCGCCCGAGCGCCGACGCGGCCTGCAGCGACAGGCGCAACACCGCGATGTGCCGATGGCCGGATTCCTTCAGGCTGTCGAGCTTCTCGGCCGCTTCCGGGAAGCGGCGCGCATCGATCGCGAGCTCGGCTTCCGTCATCAGCCGCGCGACCCGCGCCTCTTCCTCCTGCTCCGCGGCGCGCCCGATCCAGATCCGGAAACGCGTGTCGTCGTGCAACGCGTGCGCGGCGCGCGCCGCGACGATCGCCGCCATCGCCCGGTTCTCGCCGCTGTCGAATGCGTTGCCGGCGCGCTTCACCGCCTGGGCAAAGCGCCCCTCGAACAGCGCCTGCAGGCTCTCGCGGAACGCCCTGCCCGCCTTGTCCTTGCGCCGCCGCTCGCGGAAGACGCCGACGCGGCCGGGCAATGCGACGGTTTTGCCGATGAGCCTGAGCACGACGTAGCTGACGACGAAACCGATCAGCAGCGCGACGATTAGCAGGTTCAGCGAAAGCTGCGCCCGCCATGGCGGCAGCACGAGCAACACGTAGCCGGTATTGAGGCTCGCGAGCATCGCCACGCCGGCGGCGAGCGCGAATATTCCAATCAGCCAGAGCAGGGAACGCATGTTCGGCATCCTCAGCGCGACTCGGCGCCCGGCGGCGGCGCGGGCGACGGGCTCGAAGGCTGAGGCGACGAAGTGGCCGGCCGCGGCTGCTCCCGAGCCCCCTCCTGGTCAGCGCCACGCTTCGCGGACTCCGGCACACTACCTTCGCGAGTCTGGGCCGCGCTTCCCTTCGGGGTCGCGGGTGCCGAGGCATCCGGCGCGGTCGATTCGGCGCGGCCGTTTCGCGCCGTCCCTGCCCCGGCGGGCGGACGGCTGGCGCTGTTGCGGGCCTGCAGCAGACGCAGCGCAGCGAAACTTTCGGTGGGTGAAGGTTGCTCCACCTTGATCGGCATCGCCTGCAGCGCGGCGAGTTCGGCCAGGACGTCCTGCACCACGTTGTCGCGGGTGTCGAAAAACCGCTCGATCCACCCGCGCGCCTGCGCCAGATCCCCCGTGTAGGTCCGCCCGTCGCGTGCGAGCAGCGCGAGCCGCGCGGTCAGGAGGCGGATCTTGAGGTTCTCCCGGAGGTAGGTGCTCTGCGCCGGAGCGAGCAATACGGGGTCCGACTGGTCGAGCCGCTCGACGCGCACCAGCGTCCGGATCTCGTTCCACAGTTCGCGCCCGAGCGCAGTCAGGTACTCGATGACCGGCCGCTCGCCGGACGGAGCTGCCGCCGAATCCTCGGCGGCGGCGGGCTTGCGTTCGTTCAACTGCCCCGCGAAGGCGAGCGGCAGGCTGTCGACGCGTTCGAGCAGCAACTCGAGCCGCAACGCGATCCCGGGCACATCGACCTGCGGCGTCGCGCTCAGGCGCTCGATGTCACGCGCGAGCGCGCGCCGCAACGACTGCAGCTGCCCGCGGTCCTGCGTCGCGAGCCGCGCTTCCGCGCCTTGCAACGCGATCAGCGCCGCCTCGAAGTTGCCCGCGAGCTGCAGCTGCTGAGCCGCGATATTGATCGCCTGCTCCGCCTCGGCGAGGACGCGGTCTTCGCTCGTGCGGGAAAATTCCTGGTAAAGATGTTCGAGCGTCGCCGCCTGCCCTTCGGCCGCCGCGGCGTGCGCTTCGAGCGCGCCGATCTTGCCCTGCAGCCCGGCGATCGTTTCCTGCTGCTGGCGCGACAGGCCGCGGGCTTCAGCCAGCGCGGCATCACTCGCGGCGAGCCGCGCGGCGACCTCGTCGCGCGTCTCTGCGACGTTCGAGCGCAACTCAAACACCTGCCAGGCAACGAATCCGGCAGCCACAATCGCGATCAGCGCGACGGCCGCGCCCCATCCTCCGCGTCGCCGCGCCGGGGCCGACGCCGAGTCGCCGGCGGCCGCCGGCGCAGCGCCGTTGCCGGACGGCGGAAGAGGGTTGGCAGCGGAGGTAACAGCGGGATTTTCTTCTTTCATGCCGTGAGTTTAACCGAGGTCGCTAGAAATGAGACTCGAGCGCTTGCATCAGGCCTTCGTCACCGGGCGGCGTTTCGACGACCCGCAGGAACCCCGCCGCCCGCGCGTGCGCGGCGATGCGCGGGTGCGGGGCAAAGATCGGGACCGATCGCAGCGCGTCCATGCCCCCGGCGCCGACCATCGCGACGAGGCTGCCGACGCCTTCACTGCTCGTCAGCGTGATCGCATCGAGACCGCCGCGGCGCGCGAGGTCGAGCAGCGGTGCCGGGTCGTCCGCGGGACGGAAACGGCGGTAGCAAGTGACGTACTCAACCCGCGCACCGCGCTCGCGCAAGGTCTCGCCGAGCAGGTCGCGGCCGCCGTCACCACGAAAAATAACGACGCGCCTGCCGTCCACGGCCTCCGGCCGGAACTCCGGAAGGTCCAGGACGGCTTCGCTGTCGAAGCCGGCTGCGGGCGCGACGACGGCGGTGAAGCCGAATTCGGCGAGCGCGCGCTCGCTGCCCTTGCCGACGGTCGCGACGACCGCGCGGGCGGGCCAGCTGCGCCGGGCGAGGATCGCCGTCAGCGCATGGTGGACGGCATTGGGGCTGACGAAAAACGCGAGGTCGACGTCGTCGAGACGGTCGGCGATCGCGTCCAGCGCCGTCGTGTCATCGATGGGCGCGATGCCGAGGACCGGAAAGCGGACCGCGACACCGCCTCGCGCCGCGATCGCGTCGCACAGACTGCCCGCCTGGGCGGCCGGACGGGTCACGACGATATGACGGCCGGAAAGTCCGCTCCGCATTTCGGTCGGGATGCGTCGCTGTCGGCTGCGGCGCTTTCAGCCGAGCTGCGCGAGGATCTGCTCGGCACCCTGTCCGCGCAGGTCGTCGGCGAGCGCGAGGCCGAGCGACTCGGCGTCGGCCGGAGCGCCCTCGCGCTCCGCGCGCACCATGCGGCTACCGTCGGGCAGCGCGACGAAACCGCGCAGCCACAGCTTCCCGCCGCGGATCTCGGCATACGCGCCGAGCGGCACTTCGCAGCTGCCGGCGAGCGCGCGGGAGACCGCCCGTTCGGCGCGCACGCAGGCCGACGTGTCCGTGTCGTTCAGCGGCGCCAGCCACGCAGCGACATCGGCGCGGCTCGCGAGGCATTCGATCCCGAGTGCCCCCTGCCCGGCAGCCGGCAGCGATATCTCGGACGGCAGCTCGGCGCGGATGCGGTCGGCGAGCCCGAGCCGCTTCAGACCGGCGGCGGCGAGAATGATTGCGTCGTACTGCCCCTCGTCGAGCTTGCGCAACCGGGTGTCGAGGTTGCCGCGCAGGCTCGTGACCGCCAGGAACGGGTACTGCGCATGCAGTTGCGACTCGCGCCGCAGCGACGAGGTGCCGACGACCGCGCCCGGCGGCATGTCCGCGAGGCTCGCGTAGCGCGGCGACACGAACGCGTCGAGCGGCACTTCGCGCGCCGAGATGCACGGCAGCGCGAACGGCTCGGACAGCTGCATCGGCACGTCCTTCATCGAATGCACGGCGATATCGGCGCGGCCGTCGAGCAGCGCGGCTTCCAGCTCCTTGACGAACAGGCCCTTGCCCCCGACCTTCGCGAGCGGACGGTCGAGGATCTGGTCGCCGCGCGTCGTCATGCCGAGCAGTTCGACACGGCAGCCGGGATACAGCGATTCGAGGCGAGCCTTGACGTGCTCGGCCTGCCACAGCGCGAGGCGGCTCTCGCGCGTAGCGATGACAATGCGTTCGGGGGCGGAAAAGGCGGAGGTAGCGCTCACGGTAGACAGGCTCGTCACGGACAAGGGATAGGCGTCGCTCGCAGCAGCGTTCTACCGCATCGCAACATCAGGGTTCGTGCCAATGGCAGGCGAACCGGCCGGCATTCTAGCATGGGACGAAATCCGGCCTTCTCCGCGCGGCCGCGCCCGCGCGCCCGGGCCTTCATCGCAGCGGGCCACCGCATCGCAACCATTGGACGGGAAACATGACGCAAGACAAGGACGCGCCGCTGCGCGAAGACATCCGGCTCCTCGGGCGCGTGCTCGGCGACACCGTTCGCGACCAGCAGGGCAAAGCGGCGTACGACCTGATCGAGCGCATCCGCCAGACCTCGGTGCGCTTCCGGCGTGACGACGACCGTACGGCGCGCGCCGAGCTCGAAGGCATCCTCGACGCACTGTCGCGCGAGCAGACGATCCAGGTCGTGCGCGCGTTCAGCTATTTCTCGCATCTGTCGAACATCGCCGAGGACCAGCATCACATCCGCCGCAGCCGGGCCCACCTCATTGCCGGTTCGCCACCGCGCGAAGGCTCGCTCGCGCTGGCGCTCGACCGGGCGCTCGCCGCTGCCCGCACTCCGGCCGAACTCGCGGAGTTTTTAGACACGGCGGTGATCTCGCCGGTGCTGACCGCGCATCCGACCGAGGTGCAGCGCAAGAGCATCCTCAACTGCCAGGCGGACATCGCGCGCCTGCTCGACGAACGCGACCGCATGACGCTGACGCCGGAGGAGCAGCGCGAAAGTCTGGAAGCGCTGCGGCGCGCCGTGCTGACCCTGTGGCAAACACGCATGTTGCGGTCGGCGAAACTGTCGGTCCTCGACGAGGTCGCGAACGGGCTGTCGTATTTCAACGCGACCTTCCTGCGCGAGCTGCCGCGGCTCTATTCGAACCTCGAGGACCAGCTTGCGAGCCGCGACGGGGGACTCGGCACACTGGAGCTGCCCGCCTTCCTGAAAGTCGGCAGCTGGATCGGCGGTGACCGCGACGGCAATCCGTTCGTGACCGCCGACGTGCTCGAACGCGCGTTCGCGATGCAGGCCGGGGCTGCGCTCGGCTTCTACCTCGACGAGTTGCACGCGCTCGGCGCGCAACTGTCGCTCGCGACCGGCCTCGTCACGACGTCGGACGCGCTGCTCGTCCTCGCCGCGCGCTCGCCGGACCACTCGCCGCACCGCAACGACGAGCCGTATCGCCGAGCGATTGCGGGCGTCTACGCCCGCCTCGCGGCGACGCACCGGACCCTCCTTGGCGACGAACCGCCGCGGCACCCCGTCGCGCCGGCCGAACCGTACACCGCGGTCGGGGAGTTCACCGAGGACCTCGACATCCTCCACCGCTCGCTCGTCGCCAATGGCTCGGCCGCCCTCGCGCGCGGTCGCCTGCGCCTGCTGCGCCGCGCGGCGCGCGTGTTCGGCTTTCACCTCGCGCCGATCGACCTGCGCCAGAACTCGGACGTGCACGAGCGCGTCGTCGCCGAACTGCTCGCGACCGCGAACCCGGCGATCGACTATGCCGCGCTCGACGAGGACGCGCGCATCGCGCTACTGCTCGAAGAACTCGCGACGGCGCGCCCGCTCGCGTCGCCGCACGTGCGTTATTCGGACGAGACCGAAGGCGAACTGGCGATCTTCCGTGCTGCCCGCGCCGCGCACCGTCGCTTCGGTCCGGCGGCGATCGCGAACTGCATCATCTCGAAGACCGACGGCGTGTCGGATCTGCTCGAACTCGCGCTGCTGCTCAAGGAAGCCGGCCTGCTGCGTCCGCGCGAGCGCGCGCTCGACGTGAATATCGTCCCGCTGTTCGAAACGATCGAGGATCTCGAGAACGCGCCGGCGGTGATGGACCGGCTCTTTTCGCTGCCGGGCTACGGGGATCTGCTCGCGTCGCGCGAGCGCACGCAGGAGGTCATGCTCGGTTATTCGGACAGCAACAAGGACGGCGGCTTCCTGACCTCGGGGTGGGCGTTGTACAAGGCGGAGATCGGCCTCGTCGACGTGTTCGCGCACCACGACGTGCGCCTGCGCTTGTTCCACGGTCGCGGCGGCTCGGTCGGCCGCGGCGGCGGACCGAGCTACCAGGCGATCCTCGCGCAGCCCGGCGGCGCGGTGCAGGGCCAGATCCGCCTCACCGAGCAGGGCGAAGTCATCGCGGCGAAATACGGCAACCCGGAAGTCGGCCGCCGCAACCTCG
Source organism: Aromatoleum sp. (assembly GCF_036675785.1). NCBI lineage: Bacteria > Pseudomonadati > Pseudomonadota > Betaproteobacteria > Rhodocyclales > Rhodocyclaceae > Aromatoleum > Aromatoleum sp. The sequence goes on along the minus strand of NZ_JAKFEF010000061.1, from coordinate 95,391 downwards.
AAGTGATCGTCGCGGCGACGCTCGAAGCGAGCCTGCTTTCGGATCGCGCTCCCGCGCCGCGCACCGAATTCCTCGACACGATGCAGGCGCTGTCGGATGCCGCGTTCGAGGCGTACCGCGGGCTCGTCTATGAGACCGAAGGCTTCGAGCGTTACTTCTGGGAATCGACGGTGATCTCCGAGATCGCCGAACTGAACATCGGCTCGCGCCCCGCGTCGCGCAAGAAAGGCCGGCGAATCGAGGACCTGCGCGCGATCCCGTGGGTGTTCAGCTGGTCGCAGTGCCGGCTGATGCTGCCGGGCTGGTTCGGCTTCGGCAGCGCGGTGAAGGCCTGGCTCGGCGCGCATCCCGACGACGGCCTCGCGCGCCTGCAGGCGATGCACGACGAATGGTCGTTCTTCGCGACGCTGCTGTCGAACATCGACATGGTGCTCGCGAAGAGTGACCTCGCGATCGCGTCGCGCTACGCCGCGCTGGTCGGCGACCCCGTGCTGCGCGACACGATCTTCGACAGGATCCGCAGCGAATGGCAGGACACCGTCGACGCCGTGCTCGCGATCACGCGCCAGAAGGAACTTCTCGACGGCAACCCGCTGTTGAAGCGTTCGATCCGCAACCGCTTCCCGTACCTCGACCCGCTGAACCACGTGCAGATCGAACTGCTGCGCCGCCACCGCGAAACGCACGACGACGAGCGCATCCGGCTCGGCATCCTGATCTCGATCAACGGCATCGCCGCCGGCCTGAGGAACAGCGGTTAGCGCCCGCCCGCTTCAGAGCCCGAGCACTTGCTTGACGACCGGCCATTGCCGGCGGCTGATCGGCAGGCGCTCGGCGAGTCCCGCGAGCAGGACATCCCAATGCGCTTCGCCGTCCTGCTCGCCGCCGCGTTCGACGCCGGCGACCGCCGCGCGCGCGACGAGGCAGTTGCGATGCACGCGGACGAAGCGGCCCGAGAACTCCTGCTCGAGCTGCACCAGCGACTCGTCGAGCAGGAACTCCCGTTCCACGGTCCGCGCGGTCACGTATTTCAGCTCGGCCCGCAAGTACACGACATCGGCGACCGGGACCAGCAGGATGCGGCCGCGCTCGTTGACACTGAAGTGCCGTCGCGGCCCGGGCGCGAGCCCGGCGAGCAACTCGTCGGCCGCCGGAAGCTGCCGACGCACGCGGGCAAGCGACTCAGCAAGGCGCTGCGCGCGCACCGGTTTCAGCAGGTAGTCGGTCGCCGCGAGCTCGAAAGCCTGGATCGCGTACTGGTCGTACGCGGTCGTGAAAATCACCGCCGGCGGCTGTTCGAACCGCAGCACGTGGCGCGCCAGTTCGACACCGTCCATCACCGGCATGCGAATGTCGGCGAGGACGACGTCGGCCGGCTCGCTTTCGAGCAGCCGCAGCGCCTCGACGCCGTTCGCCGCAAGTCCGACGACGCGGCTCGGCTGCGTCGCCGCGATGTCGCCGAGCAGATCGCGCAGCCGCGCCCGCGCGGGCGCTTCGTCATCGACGATCAACACACGAAGAGGCGCTTCGCTCACAGGGTTTTCCTCCGGTAAGGCAGGCGGATCGAGACGCGGTGCCGGCCTCCGCCGGCGTCGATTTCGAGTCCGGCTTCGAGGTCGAAAAACAGCATCAGCCGCTCACGGATGTTTTCCAGCGCCATGCGGTTGCCAGCCTTGTGACGCTCGCCCGGCTCCATCGGGTTATCGACCTCGATCAGGATTTCGCCCGCACGGCGCCCGGCGCGGACGACGATCTCCGCGGCCTGGCCCGACGGCTCGACACCGTGATAGATCGCGTTTTCGACGAGCGGCTGCAGCAGCAGCGGCGGTACGAGCGCGTCGCGGGGGCAGTCGTCGAGTTCCCAGCGCATGTTCAGACGCGAGCCGAGCCGCAGATGTTCGAGATCGACGTAACGCTCGCACAGGTCGAGCTCCTCGCCGAGCGGGACCAGCTCGCGGTTATCGCGCATCAACGCGCGGAACAGCTCGGCAAGTTCCTCGAGCGCCAGTTCGGCGCGACGCGGATCGGCGCGAATCACGCCCAGGACGCCGTTGAGACAGTTGAACAGGAAATGCGGCCGAATGCGGGCCGTCAGCGCCATCAGCCGCGCCTCGGTCAGCGCTCGCGAGTGCCGGCGGCTGCGGTTGTCGAAATACAGCAGAACGCCCGCCGCCGCTGCCGCCGCCCATGAGAGCCATCGCCACAAGGCGCTCTCGCCGACGTCGCGCAGCAGCGGAAAAGTCGCGGCCGCGACGGCCAGTGCGACAAACACGACCGCGACCCTGCCGTTTCGCGGCGAAAGCCGTTCGACCAGCGGCTGCAGCGCGAACAGCAGCAGCAGCGCGAGGAACAGCGGCAGCTCGAGTTTTCCCGCCATCGCGATGAAAGCCAGCGGATACGCCGCCGGCTCGTCGACGCGCACGAACACGGTCGCGACGCCGAACAGGTTTACCAGCAGCAACAGCCGCAGCAGCACTCCGAGGTTGCGGAAGTCGGGCAGGCCGGCTCGCGGGAGAATGGGGTCGGGCTTTTGCTTTATACTTTTCACGCTTACCTCGGCGGCCGGCACGACCGGCCGCGGTTCATTGAACGACCGGTTCCGGTCAGGCTTTCCCCTTCCACGGACATTATGACAGACACCTCCTCCTCGCAGCCGGCCAAAGCTTGGTCGGGCCGATTCTCCGAACCGGTCTCGGATCTCGTGAAGCGCTACACCGCGTCCGTGTTCTTCGACCAGCGGATGGCGCGGCAGGATATCCGCGGCTCGCTCGCGCACGCGAAAATGCTCGCGCGCCAGGGGATCATCGCCGAGAAGGATCTCGCCGACATCGAACGCGGCATGGCGATGATTCTCGACGAGATCGAGCGCGGCGCTTTTGCGTGGAACCTCGACGACGAGGACGTGCACCTCAACATCGAAAAACGGCTCACCGCGCTCGTCGGCGATGCCGGCAAACGGCTGCACACCGGCCGCAGCCGCAACGACCAGGTGGCGACCGACATCCGCCTGTGGCTGCGGGACGCGATCGACGCGATCCTCGCGCTGATCCGCGATTTCCAGAGAAACCTGCTCGACATCGCCGAACAGCACGCGGCGACGCCGATGCCGGGCTTCACCCACCTGCAGGTCGCGCAGCCGGTGACGTTCGGCCACCACCTGATGGCCTACTACGAAATGAGCCGCCGCGACGGCGAGCGCTTCCAGGACTGCCGCAAGCGCTTGAACCGCCTGCCGCTCGGCGCCGCCGCGCTCGCCGGCACGAGCTACCCGATCGACCGCGAGTTCGTCGCGCGCGAGCTCGGCTTCGACGAAGTCTGCTTCAACTCGCTCGACGCGGTCAGCGACCGCGATTTCGCGATCGAATTCTGCGCCGCCTCGGCGCTCTTGATGACGCACCTGTCGCGCTTGTCCGAAGAGCTGATCCTGTGGATGAGCCCCCGCATCGGCTTCATCGATCTCGCCGATCGCTTCTGCACCGGCTCGTCGATCATGCCGCAGAAAAAGAACCCTGACGTCCCCGAGCTCGTCCGCGGCAAGACCGGCCGCGTCAACGGCAGCCTGATCACCCTGCTGACGCTGATGAAGGGGCAGCCGCTCGCCTACAACAAGGACAACCAGGAAGACAAGGAACCGCTGTTCGACACCGCCGACACGGTCATCGACACGCTGCGCATCTACACCGACATGATCACCGGCATCCGCGTGAAGGTCGACGCGATGCGCGACGCACTTAAGCAGGGCTACGCGACCGCAACCGACCTCGCGGACTACCTGGTGAAGAAGGGACTGCCGTTCCGGGACGCGCACGAAGCGGTCGCGCTCGCCGTGCGCAAGGCCGACGCGAAGGGCTGCGACCTCCCGGATTTCAGCCTCGACGAGTTGCGCGAATTCTCGCCTCTGGTCGGCGAGGACGTCTTCGCGGTGCTAACCGTCGAAGGCTCGCTCGCATCGCGCGCGCATGTCGGCGCGACCGCGCCGGACCAGGTCCGGGCGGCCGTCGCCCGCGCCCGCGCCGCCCTCGGCTGAACCTCGGCCATGCCGCCTCGAACGTCGGTTTTTTTTACACTCCCCCGAGAGGCGGTGACGGCGCTGCCGAATATTCCCTCAGAATCAAAGGAATGAGACCAAAGAGAGAACGGCACGAATGATGCTTCCAGTAGGCTAATCGAGGGTCGCCCGTTCGGCCCCTGCCCGAGGGGAGACAAGGAATGTTCGCAGAGCCAGGAAAAACCCGGAACGATCTCGCTGCAGGCGCGGGGGTGCCCCTGGCGGCACCCCGGCGGCGGCGCCTGATCGGCGCCGTCGGGGGCGGAGTTGGCGTGTTGCTCGCGGTGCAAGCAAAAACCGCGCTCGGCCAGGCGATGTGCATCAGCATGTCGGGCCAGATGAGCGGCAACACGAGCCCGCACAGCAATCACGAAGTGCCGTGCGCGAGCGGGTTCTCGCCCGGTTACTGGCGGCAACCGCAGCACTTCGCGGTTGATTGGGCCGCCGCTGGCGCCGTCCCGCCGACTTTCAATGCGACGGTGTCGGAGTGCGTCAGTGGCATGGGGCAATTGAGTCCGGAAGTCATTCAGGCTCCCGGAACACTCGTCGGCGACGTGTTCTCCGGGGGGCTGGTCGGTCCGACGATCGGCCTCTGGGAAGTCATTGCTTTCTCGGACCTCTACGACGCCTTGCCGCGCCATCTGATCTGCGCCTGGCTCAACGCGGGCGCGGTCAGCGGCTACCCCATCAACCGGCAACAAGTTCTGGATATCTGGTCCCAACTTTCGACGACCGGACGCTATTGCCCGACATCAGTCACGTGCACCGACGGCGGGCTGGACGCCGCACAGGTCCGACAGATGATCGAAGCCACCTACGGGTACAGCGCATCGGATGCAAGCACGATGTGCACCGCCGACGATTCGGGCACCGTGGGCGGAGGGAGCGGAAATGGTGGCGGGAACGGAAACGGCGGAGGCAAGAAAGGTTGAAGGAAGTCCGGCAGCATGAGGCGGCCGCCGCGCCGAAGCGTCGCTTCCGGATTGGCATTTTCCCCGGCCGATCCATCGCGTTCTCCCCGGAGTGGCGCGAGGACGGCCTTTGCGTGCTGTTCGACCGCAATTCGGGCGACTACTGGGTCGTGTCCGGGCTCGCCCGGAAAATCGTCGAGAACGTCTCGCAAGACCAGGGCTGCGATGCCGAGGACCTGACCCGGGTCGCGCTGTACGCCCTTCCGCACGACCAGAGGCTGGACGCGATGCAGGCCACCGCGCGCAACGTGCTCGATGAACTGCTGCGCCTCGAGATCCTCGCGTCCGGGCCGGATGCCGTATCGCCAACTCGCGCAGGTTATCCGCTTGATTGACATCGTCCTTCGCCTCGCGCCTGTCACCGTACGCGTCCGCTCGCCGTTCCGCAGCGTCGCGCGGCATATCGAACGCTTCTACGGTGGCCTCCCGGCGGACTCCGCGCTGAACCGCGACGACCCGTTCGTCGACTTCGACATCCGTCTCGTCGGCGGAGCGAACTGGCGCCGCTGGTTCCGCCCGCAGGCGCGTTTCCTCCTCGACGAGTCCGACCCGTTCCTGCCGCTCCCGGCGTCGCAGGCCGCGCCGCTGTTCGAGTGGGGGTTGAACTGGTGCTTCGCGACCCGTCCGCTCGGCTATCTCGTGATGCACGCGGCGGTCGTCGCACAGGGCGGCGACGCGCTCATCCTTCCCGGCTTTCCCGGCGCCGGGAAGAGCACGCTGTGCGCGTCGCTCACGTTTGCCGAGGGGTGGCGGCTGCTGTCCGATGAGCTCGCGATCCTCGAGCCCGAAACCGGCGAGCTTCAGCCGAATCCGCGGCCGATCAGCGTCAAGAACGAATCGCTGCGGATCGTTTCCGCTTTTCCGGGCGCGACACTCGGCCCGGCGTACAGCGATACGCGAAAGGGTACGGTCGCACATGTCGCGCCGCCGGCCGCGTCCGTCGACGCAGCCGAACAGACGGCCCGCTGCCGCTGGGTCGTATTCCCGCGCTTCACCGCGGACGCCCCGACGACCTGCGAGGAGATCACGCGAGCCGAAGCCTTCACGCGCATCGCGGAGCAATCCTTCAACCGTGACCGGATGGGCGAAGCAGGTTTCCATGCGATCTGCGCGATGCTCGACGGGGCCCGGTGCTTCGAAATCGGCTACGGGTCGACCGCAGACGGGTTGGGCCTGATCCGGGACATCACGTCGGAGCGGACCGCGCAATGAACGACGTGCGCTCGCAATCTGCGCATCTCATCCGGTCGCTGAACGATCCTTCGCGCACGGATGGACTCACCCCGCCCGGCTGGACGGCGCTGATCCGCGCCGCGCGGGCGGCGAATGTTCTCGGACTGCTCGCGGAACGCCTTCGCGCGGTGGGACTCGTCGCACCCGCGGCGCCGCAGCGCCACCTCGACGCCGCGCTCCAGCTCGGCCAGCGGCAGATCCGCTCGGTGCGATGGGAAGCGCATGCGCTGCAGCGGGCTCTCGATCCGCTCCGCATTCCGGTGGTACTGCTGAAGGGCGCCGCTTACGCGATGGCCGGCCACGCGGTCAGCCGCGGGCGGCTGTTCGGCGACATCGACATCCTCGTGCCGCGCAGTGCGATCGGCGACGTCGAGTTGCGGCTGATGGTCGCCGGCTGGGCGTCGGCGAAGAGCGACGCGTACGACCAGCGCTACTACCGACGCTGGATGCACGAACTGCCGCCGATGGTTAACGTGCGACGCGGCACCGTGCTCGACGTCCATCACACGATCCTGCCGCTGACGTCCCGCCACACACCGGACGCCGCGCGGATTCTCCGCGAAACCGAGGCGCTGCCCGGCCTGCCCGGCATCCGCGTGCCGCGCCCGACCCACCTGCTGATCCACAGCATCGTCCACCTGCTGCATGAAGGGGAGCTGCACAACGGTCTGCGGGACTTGTTCGATATCGACGGATTGATCCGCGCCTTCGGTGACGACGCGTTCTGGATGAAAGTCGTCGAGGCGTCGCGCGAACTCGACCTCGCGCGACCGGTGCATTCCGGGCTGCGCCTCGCCCATCGGGTGATCGGCACGCCGGTGCCGCCGGAGGTCTTCGCGCGCTTCGAGAATGCGGACGCGGGCAGGCGCACCTCGCCCGGACTACAACTGCTGTACCGGCAGGCGCTTCAGCGGGGTGTCGAGGAAAAGACGGGGCTGCTGCCGGAACTCGCGGCCTTCGGAATCTACGTCCGTGCGCACTGGCTGAGAATGCCGCCGCACCTGCTGCTGCGGCACCTCGCGTACAAGGCGATGATGCGCCTCAAGAACGACGAACCCGCCCTGGCGGGGCGGGCCTGACGATACGCCGGACCTTCCCCGGCACACCCGGGGCAATCAGGAAGCCGTCTTGGCGCCGGCGTCGGCGAGCATCTGCTGCAGCTCGCCGTTCTCGTACATCTCGCGCATGATGTCGCAGCCGCCGACGAACTCGCCGTTCACGTACAGCTGCGGAATCGTCGGCCAGTTCGCGAACTCCTTGATCCCGCTGCGGATTTCGTCGTTCTCGAGGACGTTCACCGAGAAAAATTTCGATACGCCGCTGTGCTTGAGAATCTGGACCGCGGTCGAGGAAAAGCCGCATTGCGGAAATTGCGGGGTTCCCTTCATGTACAGCACGACGGGGTTGCTGGTGACCTGGCTGCGGATGATTTCCTGGACGTCCATGTTCTGCGCCTCAAAAGTTGAGTGATTCAGTCGGGAAATTTTAGGGACAGGCCCGCCAGCCGTCAATAGTCGCGCTCCGGGGGCAGGCCCGACGACGCCGCGTCCTCGCCGCGCCCCAGCCACCGGCCGCCCGACACGCGCTCGATGCCTGAAAGGTCCTTCCAAGAGCCGATCGCCGAAAACCCCGCGTCGGTCAGCAGGCCGCGCACCGCGGCGGCCTGATCGTGGCCGTGCTCCATGAACAGCCAGCCGCCCGGTTCGAGATGGCGCGGCGCTTCGGCGGCGATCGCGGCGAGATCGTCGAGCCCTTCGGGGCCGGCGGCGAGCGCGACGCTCGGTTCGAAACGCACGTCGCCTTCGTCGAGGTGCGGATCTGCGGACGCCACGTAGGGCGGGTTCGCGACGATCAGCTGATAGCGGTCCTCGCCGAGCGACGAAAACCAGTCACCGAGCACGAAGGACACGCTCGCCCTCAGGCGCGCCGCGTTCGCCATCGCGACCCACAGCGCCTCGCGCGAACGGTCGACGGCGGTGACGTCGACCTCGGGCAGTTCGAGCGCGAGGCTCACCGCGAGCGCGCCGCTGCCGGTGCCGAGATCGAGCACGCGGGCGCGAGCCTTGTCGCCGAAATGCGCGAGCGCGAGTTCGACGAGCAACTCCGTGTCGGGCCGCGGAATCAGCACCGCCGGCGTGACGATGAAGCTGCGGCCGAAGAATTCGCGTTCGCCGACGAGATAGGCGACCGGTTCGCCCGCTTCGCGCCGCTCGACGAGGGCCTGGAACTCCGCCCATTCCGGCGCTTCGAGTCGTGCCTCCGGATAGGCCGCGAGCCGCACCGCGGAACATTTGAGGACATGGCGGAGCAGGATCCGCGCGTCGACCGTATCGATCCGCTTTCGCGACCAGCTGAGTGCGCCGGCGATATCCGGAGCGAGTTCCGTCTGCGGCATTTCAGTCGCCCGCGAGCGCCGCGAGCAGGTCGGACTGGTGTTCCTGCGTCAGCGCGTCGATGAGTTCGTCGAGCTCGCCATCCATGACCATGTCGAGCTTGTACAGCGTGAGGTTGATGCGATGGTCGGTGATGCGCCCCTGCGGAAAATTGTAGGTGCGGATGCGCTCGGACCGGTCACCGCTCCCGACGAGGCTCTTTCGCGTCGCCGCCTCGCGCGCCTGCTGCTCGCGCAACTGCGCGTCATGGATGCGCGCCGCGAGCACCGACAGCGCCTGCGCGCGGTTGCGATGCTGCGAGCGGTCGTCCTGGCACTCGACGACGATGCCGGTGGGCAGGTGCGTGATCCGCACCGCCGAGTCGGTCTTGTTGATGTGCTGACCACCCGCGCCGCTCGCGCGAAAGGTATCGATGCGCAGCTCTGCCGGGTTGATGTTCACCTCTTCGACCTCGTCCGCCTCCGGCATCACCGCGACGGTGCACGCCGACGTGTGGATGCGGCCCTGCGTTTCGGTGACGGGAACGCGCTGCACGCGGTGGCCACCGGATTCGAACTTGAGCTTCGCGTACGCGTCGGCGCCGACGACGCGAGCGATGACTTCCTTGTAGCCGCCGAGATCCGACGGGTTCGACGACACGATCTCGACCTTCCAGCGCTGGCGCTCGGCATAGCGGACGTACATCCGCAGCAAGTCGCCGGCAAACAGCGCCGCCTCGTCCCCGCCGGTGCCGGCCCGGATTTCGAGGTACAGGTTGCGCGCGTCGCTCGGATCCCGGGGCAGCAGCGCGCGCTGCAGCTCGCTTTCGAGTTGCACGAGTCGCACGTCGCCGGCTTCGAGTTCGATCTCGGCGAGCTCACGCATCTCCGGGTCCGCCAGCATCTCGCGCGCGCTCTCACGGTCCGCCTCGGCGCGGCGGAACTCGTCGTACAGCGCGACGACGGGCTCGATCTCCGCCCGCTCGCGCCCGAGCGCGCGAAACGCACCCATGTCACGCACGGCATCCTCCGCCGCGAACTCGCGGTCGAGTTCGGCGAGACGGCGGGTCAGTAGTTCGAGCTTTTCGCGGATGCTCTGCTTCATGGAAGCTCGTGGTCGGAGAAAACCGGTGCCGGGGACGCCCACGTCGGGACACCAGCCGGCGGTTAGTGGGAGTTCAGGTTGAACAGCTGCTGCACGAGCCGGTTCGCGTCGGTCTGCTGCTCGCCGTCGGACTGGTTCAGGAAGCGCGTCGGCCCGTGCATCAGCTTGTTGATCAGGCCGTGGCTCAGCGCGTCGAGCACCTTCTGCGGGTCCTCGCCTTTCGCGAGCAAACGGGCCGCCCGTTCGACCTCGGCGGCGCGCAACGATTCGGCATGCTGCCGCAACGCACGGATCGTCGGCACCGCGTCGCGCGAATGCATCCAGTGCAGGAAGCCGTCGACGCGCGAGTCGATGATCTCCTCGGCCTCGATCACGGCCTGCTGCCGGGACTCGATTCCGGCGTCGACGACCTGCGCGAGATCATCGACGGTATAGAGGAACACGTCGTCGAGCCCGCCGACTTCCGCCTCGATGTCGCGCGGCACGGCGAGGTCCACCATCACGACCGGCTTGTGCCGCCGCGCCTTCACCGCGCGCTCGACCATGCCCAGGCCGACGATCGGCAACGGACTCGCGGTACAGGAAACGATGATGTCGAACCGAGGCAGCATCTCGCCGATGACGTCGAGCCGCATCACTTCCGCGCCAAAACGGCTCGCCAGCACCTGCGCCCGCGCCTCGGTCCGGTTGGCCACTGCGATCTGCTTCGGATTGGCGCCCGCAAAATGCGCCGCGCACAGTTCGATCATTTCGCCTGCGCCGATGAACAGCACGCGCTGGTCGGAAATGCGCTCGAAAATCCGCTCGGAAAGATGCACCGCGGCGGCTGCCATCGACACCGTATTCGCGCCGATCGCGGTCGTCGAGCGAACTTCCTTCGCGACGGCGAACGTGTTCTGGAACAGCTTGTGCAGCAGCGTTCCCATCGTGCCCGCCTCTTCGGCGCGCTTCGCGGCGTCCTTGACCTGGCCGAGGATCTGCGGCTCGCCGAGCACCATGGAATCGAGGCCGCTGGCGACGCGGAAGACGTGCCGTATCGCGTCGCGCTGCGGATAGGTGTACAGGTAAGGCGAAACGTCGGCGAGCGGCAGCCGGTGAAAACGGGCCAGCCAGTCGGCCGCGAGTTGGGGCTGCTCGGTCGCGAAATACAGCTCGGTGCGGTTACAGGTCGACAGGATCGCGGCCTCGCGGACTCGCCGCGCATCCGTCAGGTCGTGCAGCGCGTCATCCAGCCGTTCGGGCTGAAACGCCACGCGCTCGCGGATGTCGAGGGGCGCGGTGTGGTGGTTCAAACCGAGGGCGTAGAGTTGCATTCGCGAGCAGCAATGGGACGAGGCGGGAATTATAACACCGCGGGAAACCCGCTAAAGATTGCGCAAAATCAGGCGGTTCTGTTCCGTTTTCGGCAATTTGCGGCGCTGCGGGCAGTTCATGCGCGCGCGACCGGGAGGGATTCGCGCAACGCGGCGGGGTACGGGGCTTGCTACGCGAGCCGGTCGCCGCGCCGCGGCCCGGAGGAGGAAAGAGACGCGATGGACCGCTTTGACCACCACCCATTCGGCCGCCCGCGCGCGGCGTGGATCGCCGCCGCGCTTGCCGGCACCGCATTGCTGACTTGGACGAGTGGACGGCGCGCCGAGAAACGACACCCGCCGACCGGACGCTTCGTCGACGTCGACGGCCAGCGGCTCCACTACCTCGAAGCGGGAACGGGCGCGCCGGTCGTGCTGCTGCACGGCAATGGCGCCTCCGCCGCCGATTTCATCGGCTGCGGCCTCTTCGAGCGGCTCGCCGCGCGCCACCGCGTGATCGCGTTCGACCGCCCCGGCTTCGGGCACTCGGAGCGCCCCCGCCGCGCCGGCACGTGGCCCGCCGAACGCCAGGCCGCGCTGCTCGCGCACGCGCTGCGGCGCGTCGGCCTCGCGGACGCGGTCATCGTCGGACATTCGCTCGGCACGCAGGTCGCGCTGGCGCTCGCCTTCGAGCCGGATGCAGGAGTGCGCGGCCTCGTGCTCGTCTCCGGCTACTACTATCCGACGCTGCGCCTCGACGTACCGCTGCTCGCTACGCCGCGGCTGCCGGTGATCGGCGACGCGATGCGCTACACCGTGTCCGCGGTCCTCGCGCGCGCGCTCCTGCCCGCGATGCTGCGGCAGATGTTCCACCCGCGGCCGGTCGCCCCCGAATTCGGCGCCGCGGTGCCCGCATCGATGATCGTGCGCCCGTGGCAACTGCGCGCAGCCGCCGAAGAGAGCTGGCTGATGCGCGGCAACGCCAAACGCCTCGCGCCGCACTACCGCGCGCTCTCGTTACCGGTCGAGATCTTCGCCGGCACGGCGGACCGCGTCGTGCGGCAGGAGGACCAGTCGCGGAAGCTTCACGAGGAGCTGCCGCACAACACGCTGCACCTGCTGCCGGGCGAGGGGCATATGCTGCATTACGCCGCGCCCGCCGCGATTGCGCGCGCGGTCGACCGCATCTCTGCAGCGGAAGCGCCAAGCGGACGGCCCGCGCAGCCCGACGTCCGGGCGGTCGAACCCGCCGTCGGGAAAGCCTGACGCGGCACCGCCGGACGAAGCGGTCGGCGCGCGACCGGTCCGATCGGCCACCTTCGCCGAAAGGACGCCGGAAAGCACGAAGCCCAGCCATGTCGGGCTGGGCTTCGCAGGGAATTCTGATGGTGGCCAGGGGCAGAATCGAACTGCCGACACGCGGATTTTCAGTCCGCTGCTCTACCAACTGAGCTACCTGGCCGGGAAAGCGCGCATTATAGCGGGATTCGCGCGCCAGTCAAACGTCTTCGCGAGATTCGTCGGTCTGGCGCTCGATCTTCGGCTTTTCCGAACGCGTCGGCGGGTCAGGTCACCGGGAACGAGTCGACGAACGGCGGTGCGGGCAGGGTCGGAAGCTGGCCGCGCGGGAACAGGACCTGGGCGAGCGTGCCGTGCCCGGACGGATTGGGCGTCAGCGCCACGGTCGCGCGGTGGAGCTCGGCGATCTCGCGGACGATCGGGAGTCCGAGCCCCGAGCCGTCGGCGCCGCTGCCGAGCACGCGGTAGAAGCGCTCGAACACCCGCTCGCGATCCGCCTCGGGAATGCCGATGCCCGTGTCCTCGACCTCGAACACGATCGCGCCGGCGACGCGGGTGCGCGCCGTCACGCGCCCGTGATCGGGCGTGTATTTAATCGCGTTGTCGATCAGATTCTTGATCATCTCGCGCAGCAGCACTGGGTTGCCTTCGATCAGCAGGGGATGGCCGCAGGGCTCGATGCCGAGGTCGATGCCCTTCGCCTGCGCGCGCGGGAACAGTTCGAGCGCGACGTCGCGGACGATCGTTTCGAGGTCGACCTGCTCGACCGCGTACAGCTTTTCGAAGCTCGCTTCGGCGCGCGCGAGCGACAGCAACTGGTTGATCAGGTGGCTGGCGCGGTCGGTGCTGTCCGCGATCCGCGCGAGCGACTCGCGCAGCTGCGCGGGATCGGATTCGAGCAGCGCGAGGTCGGTCTGCATCTTGAGCCCGGTCAGCGGCGTTCGCATCTGGTGCGCCGCGTCGGCAATGAAGCGCTGCTGCGCCTGCAGGTTCTCTTCGAGCCGCGCCATCATGTCGTTGAAGGCGACGATCAGCGGGCGCACTTCTTCGGGCACGCTTGCGGCGGCGATCGGCGAAAGGTCGGTCGGGCGCCGGCGCCGGATCAGGCTCTGCAGCCGCTTCAGCGGCGCGATGCCGCGGGTCAGGCCGACCCACACCAGCACGACCGCGATCGGGATGATCGCGAATTGCGGCAGCAGCACGCCGGTGACGACCCGCGACGCGAGATCGCTGCGTTTGTTGCGCGTCTCGGCGACCTGCACGAGCACGAGCGGACTCGCCGGCTCGGGCCATGCGCGCAGGAATTGATAGGCGATGCGCACCTCTTCCCCGTGGATGATGTCGTCGCGATACAACACCTCTTCGGGGATCAGCGCCGGAGGCGGCGGCACGCGGGAAATCTCGCGGTCGCCGGTGACGACGTCGCCACCCGAATCGGCGACCTGGTAATAGACGGTGTCGTCCTGGTCAGCGCGGAACAGCGCGCGCGGCGGCGCCGGGAAATGCACCGCGACCTGGCCGTCCTCGACCGAAACGAGCCGGGCGAGCGCGCGCACGCTGTCGGCCATCGCGCGATCGTACGGCTCGTTGGCGATGTTGTCGGCGACGTTGTGCGTGACGATGATCGAGATCGGCCACAGGAACAGCAGCGGCGCGAGCATCCAGTCGAGGATCTCGCCGAACAGCGAGTTCGGCTGCGACGGCGGGCGATTTCCCGCCGCCGTCTTCTCAGGCTTTCGCCGCCTGCTCGGCATCGGGGTTTTCGAGGCAGTAACCGAGACCTCGCACCGTCACGATGCGCACGCCGCTGGCTTCGAGCTTCTTGCGCAGGCGGTGGATATAGACTTCGATCGCGTTGCTCGACACTTCGTCGCCCCAGCCGCACAGGTGGTCGACCAGCTGGTCCTTGCTGACGAGGCGCCCGACGCGCAGGACGAAGACTTCGAGCAGACCGATCTCGCGCGCGGACAGTTCGACGACCTGGCCGTTGATCTTGACGACGCGGTCGGCCTGGTCATAGGACAGGCAGCCGACCTCGATGCATCGCGGTTGGCCGGTGCCGCGCCGCGTCAGCGCCCGCACGCGGGCTTCGAGCTCGGGCAGCGCGAACGGCTTCGTCAGATAGTCGTCGGCACCGGCGTCAAGTCCGCGCACCCGTTCCTCGACGCCGTCCTGTGCGGTGAGGATCAGCACCGGCACCGTCGATTTGCGCGCGCGCAGACGCTTCAGGACTTCGATCCCCGGCAGTTTCGGCAAGCCGAGGTCGAGGATCAGCAGGTCGTATGTCTGGGTTGCGAGCGCCGTGTCCGCCTCGGCTCCCGACATCACGTGATCGACCGCAAAGCCGCCGCGGCGCAGAGCCCTGCCGAGGCCATCGGCGATGACGGGGTCGTCTTCAGCGAGAAGAATGCGCATGGGAATAAGGATGTAAGTTGAACGTAAGCAGGTGCGGTTAGATTCGGCCCGCTGTTCTCCTATTACTCGGTCCCAGGGAATGCCCGCCGTTTTCAGGTGGCATTCCGGGGAGCGTCGGTTCGCGCAGCCGGCGCTCCCTGCCGCTTTTTCCGAAGCCCATTCGATTATCCCACGCTCCCCCGGCGGCGCGGCGGAAAGAATTCGTGCGTACAAACGCGAACGGCCCCGCCGCAGCGGAGCCGTTCGCGTTTGCGCCTCCGGACCGCAAGGCCCGGAGGCGACAGCCTAGACTGGCATTACATGCCCATGTCCATACCGCCCATGCCACCCATACCGCCCATACCACCCATGCCACCCATGGCCGGTTTTTCTTCGGCCAGTTCGCCGACCATGCAGTCGGTGGTCAGCATCAGGCTGGCGACGGACGCGGCGTTCTGCAGCGCGGTGCGCTCGACCTTGGTCGGGTCCAGCACGCCCATCTCGACCAGATCGCCGTACTCGCCGGTCGCGGCGTTGTAGCCGAAGTTGCCCGAACCTTCGACGACGCGATTGACGACGACCGACGGCTCGTCACCGGCGTTCGCAACGATCTCGCGCAGCGGCTGCTCCAGCGCGCGCAGCACGATCTTGATGCCGGCGTCCTGGTCGTGGTTGTCGCCCTTGAGGGCGCCCAGGTTCGCGCGGGCACGCAGCAGCGCAACGCCGCCGCCCGGGACGATGCCCTCTTCGACCGCGGCGCGGGTCGCGTGCAGCGCATCTTCGACGCGGGCCTTCTTCTCCTTCATCTCGACTTCGGTCGCAGCGCCGACCTTGATGACGGCGACACCGCCGGCCAGCTTCGCGACGCGTTCCTGCAGCTTCTCGCGGTCGTAGTCGGACGTCGCTTCCTCGATCTGCGCGCGGATCTGCTTGACGCGACCTTCGATGCGCGAGGCTTCGCCGGCGCCGTCGATGATGATCGTGTTTTCCTTGCCGATTTCGATGCGCGTGGCCTGGCCGAGCTCGGTCAGCGTCGCCTTCTCGAGGGTCAGGCCGACTTCTTCGGCGATGACCTGGCCGCCGGTCAGCACGGCGATGTCTTCGAGCATCGCCTTGCGACGGTCGCCGAAGCCCGGCGCCTTCACGGAGCAGGTCTTCAGGATGCCGCGGATGTTGTTGACGACCAGGGTCGCGAGCGCTTCGCCTTCGACGTCTTCGGCGATGATCAGCAGCGGACGTCCGGCCTTCGCGACTTGCTCGAGCACCGGCAGCAGGTCACGGATGTTCGAGATCTTCTTGTCGAACAGCAGGACGAACGGGTTCTCGAGGACGGCGACCTGCTTGTCCGGGTTGTTGATGAAGTACGGCGACAGGTAACCGCGGTCGAACTGCATGCCTTCGACGACATCGAGCTCGTTCTGCAGCGACTTGCCGTCCTCGACGGTGATCACGCCTTCCTTGCCGACCTTGTCCATCGCACGGGCGATGATGTCGCCGATGTCGGCGTCGGAGTTCGCCGAGATCGAGCCGACCTGGGCGATTTCCTTGTTCGTCGAGCACGGACGCGACAGGCTCTTCAGCTCTTCGGTAACAGCGATCACGGCCTTGTCGATGCCGCGCTTCAGGTCCATCGGGTTCATGCCGGCGGCGACGAACTTCATGCCTTCGCGGACGATCGACTGCGCGAGCACGGTCGCGGTCGTCGTGCCGTCACCGGCGATGTCGGAGGTCTTCGACGCGACTTCCTTGACCATCTGCGCGCCCATGTTCTCGAACTTGTCCTTCAGTTCGATTTCCTTCGCGACGGACACGCCGTCCTTGGTCACCGTCGGGGCGCCGAACGAGCGCTCGAGCACGACGTTTCGACCCTTCGGGCCGAGCGTGACCTTGACCGCGTTCGCGAGGATGTTGACGCCGGCGACCATGCGGTCGCGGGCGGAATCACCGAATTTGACTTCTTTGGCTGCCATTCTTTATAGCTCCTTGAATTCGTTGGACGGGTCGGGCCGGGCGATCAGGCCTCGACGACACCCATGATGTCTTCTTCGCGCATGACGAGCAGTTCGTCGCCTTCGACCTTGACGGTCTGGCCGGCATACTTGCCGAACAGCACCTTGTCGCCGACCTTGACTGCCATCGGGCGCACCTTGCCGTCGTCGAGGATCTTGCCGTTGCCGACGGCGAGCACTTCGCCCTGGTCGGGCTTTTCACCCGCCGAGTCGGGGATGACGATGCCACTGGCGGTCTTGCGCTCGGCTTCGAGGCGCTTGACGATCACGCGATCATGCAAGGGACGAATTTTCATCGAGGTCACTCCTTTTGTTCGAATTCAACGTGTGCGCGGGCAGAGCCCGCATCGAATTTCAGTGTGGCGGGAGAACTTGCCCCCCGGCCGTTAGCACTCACTGCCAACGAGTGCTAATAATAGGGACGGCCCCTTCCGAATTCAAGAGCGGGAAAACGAGATTTGCGGCGCCAGGCCGCCGGCGGCTTCCGGCGTCCCGGCGGGCGGGCCACCGCGGCGCGCCGCAAACGCCGCGAGAAACGAAACCTGCAGCGCAGGCCTTCTGCTGCAACACGAGTCGCGCCGCGGGCGCGAGCGGTAGCGGTACGTCCGCGCGCCTCGGCTCAGGGACGGCGGCGCGTCATCGCGCCGAGGCCGACGAGACCGATCGCGACGAGCAGCAGCGACATCGGCTCGGGCACGTCGCCCGGCTGATCGACCGGCGCGAAGATGTCGCGGAACTCCCACGCGATGACGTCGTGGTTCGCGGCCGCCGACCCGGTCGCGGAGGTAAAGCCGACGAATGCGTTCGGGCTGCCGAGGACGCCGACGAGGTCGGTCGTAAACGACAGCAGCGACGCCGCCGGGCGGACGTCGACGTCGTCGAGCCGTACTTCGAGCAGATCGGTCACGCCGTTGTAGTCGACCCACGCGAACAGGTCGCCGCCGCCGTCGAGTGCGACCGGCAAGTCGTCGTTGCGCGCGACCGAGTTGACGCTGCCGTCGAGGTCGATGCCGACGTGGTTCGCGCTGGCGCCGTCGACGCTCGGGTTGTTCCAGTTGTCGAACTCGACGCCGACGCTGTTTCCGAGCCCCGCATAGCCGATTCCGACTCCGCTGCCGCCGGCGGTGTTCGACACCGTCTGCACGACGAACACCAGCCCGTCGGCGCCGCCATTGATCTGGTTGTTGAAGTTGAACTGGAACTTCGTACTGAACGACGCCGCGTCCGCGAGCGTGATCGGCGACGTGCTGAACACCGATGCCGCCTGGTTTCGCACTGCCGGGGCGACGCGCAGGACCGACCGTCCCGCGGCGTCCGTCGCGGTCGCTGCCGCGCCGTTGAGCTGCAGTCCTTCGGTCGATGAGAAATCATCGAAGGTGATCGTGATTGCCGACGCGGCTGAGGACGCGCCGAGCGCGAGCAGGGTGACCAGCAGACGGGATCGAGCCATGGTGTTCTCCGTGCCGGGAGGAGCAGCGCGACGGAGCAGGATATGTTCCCCGCGGTTCCGCGATTCGCCACCCGCGCAGCGCCTGGAACGGTTGATGCTGCACCGACGGTTCAATCGGACGAAGATGGAACATGGCGAAGAGCAACATCCTCGGCGGCGACGAAATACCGGTCGTCCCACCCGGCCACAGCACGGCCGACCTCGGGCCGAGCGACAGTTCGGACAGCGGGAGCGACATCGCCGCCGCCGGCGGCCTCTCCGACGACGCGGGTCTCGGCAACGACAGCGGGACGACCTCCGACATGGATCTCGGCCGCGGCGCAGGACCCGACCACGGCGACT
Source organism: Aromatoleum sp. (assembly GCF_036675785.1). Taxonomy (NCBI): domain Bacteria; kingdom Pseudomonadati; phylum Pseudomonadota; class Betaproteobacteria; order Rhodocyclales; family Rhodocyclaceae; genus Aromatoleum; species Aromatoleum sp. Next base: position 76,877 of record NZ_JAKFEF010000061.1, on the reverse strand, counting down.
CGAACCTCGACGGCGACAGCGACAGCGCCGCGTCGGGAACCGGCGAGCGCCGCGGCGCGGGCCGCGACGACAGCAGCCGCGAGGCGAACGACATCCAGCCGGACAAGATCACCCGCGATCCGGGCGGACTGACGAACAAGCCTTAGCGGGTGGTACACGCAGGCGGGAAGATTTACAGCCGCAGTGTCGGAAATACAAAGCGCGCTGCGCACGGTTGCGTCCTCCGCGCGTCCGCGCGGCGTGAGCCCCAACCGCCGCCCTTCATTCCGATCGCCGCCGCCCTTCAGGCGCTTCCCTTCACGCCCCGCCCTTTACGTAATCGCCGCCGCTACCCTCCGCGCGATCGCCGCTTCGCCTAGGTGTGATCGCGGTGCCCGAACCGCAGATCGCCGATGAGGACCCCCGACATGAAAGCGATAGGCAGGACGCGATGGGCGATTGCGGGAGGCTACATTCCGGAGTCGCGATGCCGCGAGCCGACGGCTGGAAAGCCACGAGACGGCCTGCATGCTGAATGCGGGCGAGCGCGAGGCGCACGTCGCGATCACGATCTTCTACGCCGATCGCGCTCCGGTCGGGCCGTACCGCGTCACCGTCCCTGCCCGGCGCACGCTGCACCTGCGCTTCAACGACCTCGCCGACCCGCAGCCGATTCCGCGCGACACCGACTATGCGAGCGTCTTCGAGTCCGACGAGCCGATCGTCGTCCAACACCCGCGGCTCGATTCGCGCCAGGCAGCGCTCGCATTGCTGACGACCGTCGCCTACGCGGAGGGCTGAGTCACTCGACGTGGGCGGTGCACGTCGTGCTGCTCGGCGCGCCGGATTCGCCGCCCCGGCGGCCCGCTTCGACGTGAGCCGACGGAAGCGTTTTGCCGCAGCCGCGCATGTAACTTTGTGTGACAATGCCGCGCTACGCAGAAGGTTATATCGCTCGATGCCCTTTCACGTCACTCGCTCGCTGGGTCTGCTCGCATTGCTCGTCGCGGCTTTCGTCGCCCCGCCCGCCTCGGCGGGCGCCCAGGCGGATCGCGCGGTCGCGGCGGTACGACAACTCGTCGCGTCGGGAGCCGTGCCCGCCGGCACGACGCTGCGGCTCGGTTTCAAGCAGGGCAACATCGACGCGTTCCTCGGCCGCGATCTCGCGCTGCAGAAGGAGTGGGAAAGCCGCACCGGCATCGTCCTCGGTGCCCATATCGTGCCGCAGCAGGCGACGCGGCAGACGCTGAAGTCGTCGGAGCCGGTCGACCTTACCGTCGCCCGCAACCACGAGTACCCGGACCTGTTCGCCGACGGGCTGATCAACGACCTCACGCCGCTGTACGCGAAGTTCGGCTTCCAGCTCGACAACAATGCCGCGGACGGCCATATCCGCCCCGACCTCCAGGCCCGGCTCGGCGACCGGATCGTCGCCGTTCCGGCCGACGGCGACGTCGCGGTGCTGTACCTGCGCCGCGACCTGCTCGACGATCCGCGCGAACAGGAGGCATTCCGAAAAGCCCACGGCCGGGCGCTCGAAGCGCCGCGCACGTGGCGCGAATACGAGGCGCTGCAACAGTTCTTCCACCGTCCCGCACAAGAGCTGTACGGCACCGCCGAGGAGCGCGACGAGGAAGGTGCGTGGATGTACTGGAGCCTGCGCTTCCTGACCGCCACCGCCGGGTCGCCGGAGCTTTTCGACAGCGCGATGCGCCCGCAGCTTGAGTCGCCGGCCGCGATCGCGGCGACCGAAAGTTATGTCGCGGCCGTCCGATACTCGCCGCCGGGGATCACCGACCCGGGCAAGGGTTACAACTACATGCTGCCGCTGTTCGCGCAGGGAAAGGCCTTCGCGATCGTGTCGACCGTCGCCGCGGCGCGCGTCTTCAACGACGAGCATTCCGCGGTGCGCGGCCGTTTCGTCGCGGCACCCGTGCCGGGCGACCTGCATGACGGCAAGCTCGTGCGTCGGAACACGATCATCTACGGCAACAACCTCGTGATCCCCGCGTCGGCGCCGCATCCCGTACTCGCCTTTCTCTACGCGATGTGGCTCACCGATCCGGACATCTCGCTGCGCTCGGTCGGCATCAGCGGCGGCTTCGCCGACCCGTACCGTTGGAGTCATCTGCGCGACGAACGCATCCGCGCCGCGTACACGCCCGAAGCGCTCGCCGTCTTCGCCGACGCGTGGCCGACCGCCTGGCCGCCCGGCACCGGCTTGCACGGCGACAGCGAGTATCTCGCGGCGCTCGACCACCACCTGACGGCGGCGGCGCGCGGCGAAATCGGCGCCGCCGAAGCGATGAAACGGACGACCAGCGACTGGGAAGCGATCACGAAGCGGATCGGCCGTTCGGCCCAGGTCCGCGAGCGTCAGGCATTGCGCGCCGGAGGCGGACGATGAGACGCGCGCTGTCCGGCATTCGTCCGCTCTTCACCGGCAAGCGCTTCCGCCCGTCGCTGCTCGTTCGCCTGTCGGCGATGTTCGCGCTCGGCGGCGTGCTCGTCGTGACGATTCTGATGTTCGGCAACCGCGCGCTGCACGACGCCGAGCGACGGCTCGAAAACGCGGTGATTCAGCAAGTCCGGCCGCTCGCGGCGACGCACCGCTTGCAGACCCGCACCAACGACCTGCGCACGCACGAACTCGAGCTGCCGCAGGTGCGGGACTTCTTCGCGCTGCCGCAGCACCTCGAACGCCTGGAAAGCGAAATCCGCGCGGTGGCGGCGGAGATGGAGCCTTTCCTCGTGTTGCTCGCGAAGACGCGGCCGCACGAAGCGCACCGTCTCGCCGAGCACTGGCAGCACTACCGCAACGAGCTGCGCGATGTCATCCGCCGCGCGCGCGACATGGACCTGCACGCGGCCGAGGAGATCACGAACCGGCGCTCGCGCGGGCCGCACGCGGCGATCTCCGCGATCCTGCGCGATCTGGTCAGTGCGACCGAGAGCGCCGCCGAGGACGCCTATCGTCAAGCGCAACACGAACAGCAGCGAGAACAGCGCTTCTTTCTGATGCTCTCGTTCGGCGGCTTCGTCGGGCTGGCCTGCGGTCTGCTGATCTTCGCCCGCTCGCTGTCGCGCCGCATCGGCCGGCTGCGCCATGCCGCGGCGCGTCTCGCCGCGGGGCAGGACAGCGATCCGATCGACGCCTCGGACGGCGACGAGATCGCCGACCTCGCGGTCGCGTTCAACGTGATGCAGAACCGGGTCCTCGAACGCGAGCGCAGCCTGCGCGCTGCGCGGGAAGAACTCGAGGACCGCGTCGTCGCGCGCACGACGGCGCTCGCCGCGGCGAACGCGCGGCTGTGGATGCTGTCGCAGGCGGTCGAGCAGAATCCGATCGGCGTCCTGATCGCAACGATGGAACGCCGCGTCGAGTACACGAACCCCGCCTATGTCCGCGTCACCGGCCGCCCCGCCGAAACGCTGCTGACCGGCGAGATCCCCGCCCCGCGGGGTGACGAGCGCAGCGGCTCGGCCGAGGCGGCGCTGCAGGCGGCGCTCGTCGCCGGCCGGGACTGGGAAGGCGAATGGCTCAGGCAGCGGCCGGACGGCAGCGACTACTGGGAGCATCTGCGTCTCGTCACCGTGCGCAACGAGCACGGGCTGCCGGCGCACCTGCTGCTGATGCGCGAGGACGTGTCGCAGCGGCGGCAGCAGGAGGAAAAGGTCGCCTACCAGGCGTATTACGACACGCTCACCGGGCTGCCGAACCGCGCGCTCGCGTTCGACCGGCTGCGGCAGGCCGCGAGCCACGCCGATCGCCGGGGCAGCAAGTGCGCGGTGCTGTTCATCGACCTCGACAACTTCAAGCAGATCAACGACACGCTCGGCCACGTCGCCGGCGACGAGTTGCTGTGCCAGGCCGCGGACCGCCTTCGCGAGGTCGTCCGCCAGGAGGACACCGTCGCGCGGCTCGGCGGCGACGAGTTCCTCGTCATCCTCGGCGGCGTGAAGTCCGCGATCGACGCGCAGACCGCGGCCGGCAAGATCATCGAAGCGTTCTCGCCGGTGTTCCGCATCGACGGCCGCGAGTTCGGCGCGTCGCCGAGCATCGGCGTGTCGCTGTACCCGGACGACGGCGCAGACCCGCCGGTGCTGCTGCGCAACGCCGACATGGCGATGTACGAAGCCAAGGAAGCGGGGCGCAACACTTACCGCTTCTTCAACCAGAAGATCCACGACGATTCGGTCGCCCGTCTCGAGATGGAACGCCAGTTGCGCGGCGCGCTCGAACGCGGCGAGCTCGAGCTGCATTTCCAGCCGCTCGTCGCGGCCAAGAGCGGCAAGCTCGTCGGCGCGGAAGCGCTGTTGCGCTGGCATCACCCGGTGCTCGGGCGGGTGTCACCCGACTGCTTCATCCCGCTCGCCGAGCAAAGCGGGCTCATCGTCAGCATCGGCAACTGGGTGCTCGACGAAGCGTGCCGGCAGGCGGCGTATTGGCGTGCAGCGCACGGCGGCGACTTCGTCATCGCGGTCAACGTCTCCCCGCGCCAGTTCTCCGGCAGCGGCCTCGTGCAGGCGGTGCGCGAATGCGTCGAGAAATATTCGATCCCGCGCGGCCAGCTCGAGATCGAAGTCACCGAAGGCCTGCTGATCCGCAACCCGTCCGAAGTGCGCGACGCGATGGTCGCGCTCGAATCGCTCGGCGTGACGGTCGCGCTCGACGATTTCGGCACCGGCTACTCGTCGCTGAGCTACCTGCGTGCGTTTCCGTTCCACACGATCAAGATCGACCGCAGCTTCGTGCGCGACATTTCGGACGACGCCGAGGACTGCGCACTGGTCGTCGCCGCCATCCGCATGGCACACGCGCTCGGCCTGCGCGTCGTCGCCGAGGGGGTCGAGACCGAAGCGCAGTCCCGCTTCCTCGCGACGCTGGAATCCGACGTCCTTCAGGGCTACCTGTTCGGCAAGCCGCAAGCCGCGAGCGCGTTCGCGCAGCAGTGGTTTTCCGTGGCGGCCCGCACAGCCTAGCCGACGATCCCGCCTCCGACGGCGCTCCCCGGCTCCCCGCGGCGACGCGGAGAGCCGCCGCACCGGACCACGCGCCGCCCCGACCCTTCCCCGCCGTGACGACACGGAGCCTGCCTGCAGCTTCTTTGCATGGCAAAATGGCGACTCTGTCCTTAGTTTGGTGCCAACAGAATCGCCCGGCCTGCCCGTGCACGGCGGCGCCCGGCTTGTGGCGAGCTTCACGCCCCCTGAGAGAATGGAACGCTTGCGTATCCCTGCAGATTTTTTCCGACTCACCTCGACCCGGTGGCGGAGCGCCGGTGCGCGCGCGGGCACGCAATGACGAAGACGCGCACGGAACTTCTCGCCGTCGACGATGCCCGCATCGGCATGTTCGTCGCCGACCTCGACCGGCCCTGGGCCGACACGCCCTTTCTGCTGCAAGGCTTCGTCATCGACGACGAGGCGACGCTCGCGCAGCTGAAGTCGCTGTGCCGCTTCATCTATGTCGACCGCAGCCGCTCGCTCGGAGAACATTTCCGCGCCACGGCCGGCGAAGACGTCGCGTCCCAGGTCGGCAGGAGCGCTCGCCCGGCGCCTGCCGTGCAACCTGCCGGCAGCGGAAAATCGCAACCGGGTTTCCTCGAAATCCTCGACCTCGTGCGCAAGGGCCGGATCGACCCCGAGACGTCGAAGCGGCTCGCCGGCAGCGCGCCGCCCGACGGCGAACCCTGCCCGGTCGAGCAGGAGCTGATTCGCGCGGCGGCCTCGTTCGAAGACACGGTCAGCGCGTTCGACCTCGTCGTCGCCGACGTGCGCGGCAGTCGCAAACCCGATCTGCGCGCGGTCGTCGGCAGCGTCGAGGAGATGATGCGCAGCATCCGCCGCAACCCCGACGCGCTGCTATGGCTGCTGCGGCTCAAGCGCTACGACAGCAGCAGCTATCACCACGCGCTCGACGTCACCGTCCACCTGATGCTGTTCGCGCGCAGCCTCGGCTTCGCCGAGGAAGGAGTGACCGCGCTCGGAGTCGTCGGCCTGATGCAGGACATCGGCAAGATCCGGCTGCCGGAACGCGTGCTGAAGAAGGAAGGCCCGCTCACGCGGCTGGAGATGGAAATCGCGAAGACCCACGTCGAGTTCTCGAAGCAGATCATCGCCGACAGCGCGCACGACATTCCGGGCGTCGTCGATGTCGTCGCGCGGCATCACGAACGCATCGACGGCTCGGGCTACCCGCACGGGCTGCGGGGCAACGAAATCGGGCTGCACGCGGAGATGGCGGGCATCGTCGACAGCTTCTGCGCGATGACGCGGGCACGCCCTTACGGGGAAGCGCTGAGCACGCAACGGTCGCTTGAAAGCCTCGTGAAGCTGCGCGGCGTGAAGTTTTCCGCAGCAGTCGTCGATGGTTTCATCCAGTGCGTCGGGCTGTACCCCGCCGGCACGCTCGTCGAGCTCAATTCCGGCGAAGTGGGGGCGGTGATCTCGCAGAACCGGGTGCGCCGGCTACTGCCGCGCGTGCTGGTGCTGCTCGCGCCCGACAAGACACCCAACCGCTATCCGTCGACGCTCGACCTGCTTTACGCGCCGGCCACTCCGGACGGCCAACCATACTCGGTCGTCAGGGCCTTGGCGGCGGGCGCCTACGGCATCGATCCGGCCGAGTTCTACCTATCCTGAGACGCGGACTGTGACGACGACGAGCAGTGCCGAAGCGCTTGCCGCGGTCGGACTCGACGACGCGGACCGGGCCGCGCTGCGCGCGTTTGCGCTCGCCGTCCCGACCCCCGCGTTCGAGCGTGCATTCGCGTGCGCGCTCGACGTACGTCTGCCGGCACCAGCCGCACCCACCTTCGCGGAGGCAAAGTTCTTCGGCGTCCTGCTCGAGCGCCTGCAGTGGACCGAAGCGGGCTGGCTCGACACGCTGGCAGGCGCATGGGCCGACTGTCTTCGCACCGGCGCCGGGGCGATGCTGCCGACGCGCGCGTTGTCGGCGCTGACCGAAACGGCACGCAACACGCTCGCCGACGGCGAGTGGCCCGGCGGACGGGCGGAGTGGGACATCCTCTCGGCGATCGAGAAACTCGTCCAGGCCGCGTCGGCGCGGCTGTCGGGGACGACCCTCGAAGAGCGCTCGCCACACCGTGAAAGCCGCGAAGGCGTCGACCCGGCGACCGGCCTGCCGACGCGACAGCACTTCGACGCCCTCCTCCAACAGGCACTCCGACACACCGGGCAAGACGGCGTCGGCCTGCTGCTGCTGCACCTCGACTGGGGCTCGAGCGACCAGCACCTGCTGACTGCGCAACGCGAGCGGCTCGGCCAGATGCTCGGCAGCGGCATGGGCGGCATCCTGCGGCCGGGCGATGTGCTGTCGGCGATCGGCGGACACGAGTGGGCGCTGCTGATACCGGCGCTGCGCAGCGCCGCGCAGATCCTGCTCGCGGCGCGCCGCCTGATCGACGTCTGCCAGCGCCTGATCGACAGCGCGTTTCCGCAGCTGCGCGTGCGGCTTCACGCGGGCTGCGCGCACGCGCCGGTGGACGGCACCGACGCGGAGGGCCTCGAACACGCCGCGCGCGCCGCGCTGCACAGCGCGCTGCGCAACGACCTCGAAGTCGCGACTTTCCGGCCCGAAATGGTCCCGGCGATGGAGTACGAGCGCGCGCTCGAACGCGACATCGCGCGCTCCGTCGACCGCCCGCCGTTCGAAATCTGGCTCCAGCCGCAGGTCTCGCTCGCGACCGGCCGATGCGTTAGCGCCGAAGCGCTGTTGCGCTGGCGGCGCAGCGAGGACGAATGGGTGCCGCCGCAGCAAATCGTCGACATCGGCGGCCGCCTCGGCCTGATGCCGGCACTCACGCGCTGGCTGATCACGCAGGTCGTGCGCATCATCGGCGAACTGACGGCGGGGGGAATCGACCTCCGCGTCGCGCTAAATCTCGTCGCTGCCGACCTGCACGACGAGGACCTGCCGCCGCTGGTCTTCCAGACTCTCGCCGCGTGGCGGGTGCCGGCGCAGAAACTCTGCCTCGAAGTCACCGAAGGCGCGCTGATCGGCGATCGCGAACGGGCCGCCGGCATCATCGAGCAACTGCGCCACGGCGGCTGCAGCGTCGCGCTCGACGACTTCGGCACCGGCTTCTCATCGCTCGGCTACTTGCGCGACCTGCCGGTCAGCGAGCTGAAGATCGACCAGTTGTTCATCCGCGACATGGTCGACTCGGAGCGCGACCGCGCGATCGTCACCGCCGTGCTGGCGCTCGCGCGCGGCTTCGGCATGAGCGTCGTCGCCGAAGGGGTCGAGGACCCGCGCACGGTCGACGCGTTGCGGCGGATGGGCTGCGATTACGTGCAGGGGTTCCATTTCGCGCGGGCGATGCCACAGCGCGAACTCGTGGACTGGATCCGCGCCCACAACGGATGACCGACCCTTCGCCGCCCCGCGCTTAATCCGTATCAAGTTGTTGCCGTAATGACCGACTAAACTGCTCAGCTATCGATCGAGCGTCACGTGAGAAGACAATGTTCGTTGTCCGCCAAAAGAAAACCGTGCTTGCCACCGACATGCAACTCGCGGCGCTCGCCGACGAGAACAGCGCGCTGCACGCGCGGATCGCCGCGCTCGAGGCGGAACGCTCCGCGCTGAGCGACGAGATCGCCGCGGCCCACCGCGAACGCGACGCACTGGCCGGCGTGTTCCGCAACCTCGGCAGCTTCGGCGAGTCGCTCACCGGCGTGCAGCAGTCGTTTCTCGGCCTCACGACGACGTTGAACGACGAAAAGCGCTCCGCTGCGGACGCCGCCGTGCAGTCCGACGTGAATCGCCTCGCGTTCGAGCGGATCGCCGACAATCTGAAGCGGATGTTCGGCACGATCAGCGACGCGTCGCAGCGCGTCGACGAGTTGCACAACCGCGCTTCCGAAATCGGCGGCATCGTCCAGCTGATCAAGGAAGTCGCCGACCAGACCAACCTCCTCGCGCTCAACGCCGCGATCGAGGCCGCGCGCGCCGGCGAGGCGGGCCGCGGCTTCGCGGTCGTCGCCGACGAAGTGCGGAAACTGGCCGAGCGGACCAGCACCGCGACCTCCGACATCACGTCGCTCGTGGCGACGATCCAGTCCGAGACCGCCGCCGCGCGCACCGTGATGCAGCGCGGCGCGACCGATGCGGCGAGCTTTTCCGGCGACAGCGAAGAGGCGATGCGCAGTATGGCGCACCTGCGCGGGCTGTCGCAGCAGATGGAGTCCGCGGTCGCGTCGTCGGCACTGCTCGCGGATGTCGAGCTCGCGAATATCGACGAGCTGATCCTCAAGCTCGAGATCTACAAGGTCTTTCTGGGCCTGTCCGACCTGCGCCCCGAGCAGATTCCCGACGAGACCGTATGCCGCCTCGGGCTCTGGTATTACGACGGCGAAGGCAAATCGCTGTTCTCGCGCCTGCCGGGCTACGCCGCGCTCGAAACGCCGCACCGCGCGGTACATGAACACGCGCGCCGCGCGCTGACGCTGCATTACGCCGGCAATGTCGATGGCGCGCTGACGGCTCTCGCGACGATGGAGCAGGCGAATCTCTCGGTCATGAGCGGGCTGGCGAAAATGCTGCAGCGCCCAGAACCGGACGGATCCGCGACGCCGACGCGCGACGCGCGCTCGCCGTAACACGTCGAAAGCGGGCTCCCCGAGTGGGGACGCCGACATCGAACGGGACTGTTCCCGCGGGTTCGCCGATAGAGCGGGCAGTCGGCCTTTCCCACCAGCTCAGAACGCGATCGCGATACCGAAATGCACGCGCAGCTGGCCGTCGTCCTCGCCGTACGCGAGGTCGATCGCGAGCGGTCCGGCCGGGCTTTTCCAGCGCGCGCCGACGCCGTAGCCGGCTTTCAGGTCGAACACGTCGCGGTCGTCGGCCGCGTCGCCCATGTCGACGAAGGTCGCCACGCCCCACTGCGGCCGGAACCAGTGCACGTACTCTGCGCTGAGCACCGCGAGGTAGCGCCCGCCGACGATCGCCTCGCCTTCGCGCACGCCGAGACTCTGGAACGCGTAGCCGCGCACCGTCTGCGTGCCGCCGGTACGGAACAGGAAGTCCTGCGGCACACCGTCACTGCTGTGCGCGACCGTCGCGCCGCCTTCCGCGCGCAGGATCAGCACGTCGCGCGCGGCGACCGGCTGGTAATACACGTAACGGCTGTACAGGCGCAGGAAGTCCTGGTCCGACAGCAGCGCCTTCGCGGCCCCGCCGATCTCGAACTGCAGCACGTCGCCGTCCCGCGGATCGAGCAGGTTGTCGACGCGCCGCCGCGTCCACGTCCAATTCGCCGTCAGCGCCTTGCGGCTGCTCGCCTCGGCGCCGTCCGGGTCGCGCTTTTCATGCTGCAGCCGGATCGCGAGGCGGGTGTCGATGTCGCCGCGCGTCTTCGTCCGCGCGACGCCGAACGCCTGCGTGAGGAGCTTGAGCCCCTCGATGTCGCTGCGTTCGACCGCGACCCCGACGCTGTCGCGATAGTTGTTCGCAGTCGGCGGCAGGAACACGTCCGCGTAACCCGCCTGGCCGCGCTGCTCGACGCGCAATGCAGTCGCAAGCTCCCAGCCGCGGTCGAACAGGTTCACGTCGCGCCAGCTCGTTTCGACGCGGAAGCCGGTGTTCGTCGAGTACCCGGCGCCGAACCCGAGCTGCCGCGACTGCGCTTCCGTCACCTGCACGCGCACCGGCACGGCCGCCGCCAGCGCCGGGTCGCGTTCGATATCGACGATCACCGACGCGAACTGCGGGTTGTTCTGCAAGGCCGTCTGCAGCGCGAGCAGGCGCTCCTGGTCGAACGGCTCACCCGGCTTGAGCAGGTTGAAGCGCTCGACGAAATCTCGCGGAAGATCCTCCAGCCCGGACACTTCGAGCGGACCGAGAAAGAAGCGCGGTCCCGAGTCGACCGTCACCGACAGACGGACCGTTCCGGCTTCCGGGTCGACCTCGGCGCGGCTGTCGGCGATGCGCGCAGCCGCGTAGTCGCGCAGCGACACGCCGTCGAGGAGGCGCCCTTTCGCGTCGTCCCACGCTGCCTGCCGGAACAGCTCGCCCTCGCCCAGCGCCCAGGCTTCGCGCAGCACCTTCCGCCGCTCGGCGCGCTCGGCGCCGTCGCCGGCGAGATCTCCTGCGAAGCGCAACTCGACGTCCGCGATCTTCGCCCGCAGACCCGGCACGACCGTGACCCGCCAGCGGTCGGGCCCGCGATCGAGGTCGATATCGGGCGTGAAATAGCCTTCGGTCGCGAGCAGATCCGCGGCTTCCCGCCGCGTCCGCCGCGCAAGCGCAGTGCGGTCGGCGCGCTCCTCCGGCAAGGTCTGGTGCTCCGGCTGCAGGATCCGCAGGTGGCGCTCGAGCAATGGCCGGACGCTGTCCGGCGCGTCGAGGTCGACCTGCAGCCGCTCCTGCGCGTGCACGCCGGCCGCGAGCGCAAGCCACGCGGCTGCAAGCACGGTCCGGCAGAGCTTCTGGGCGCGGGGCACTGTCACGCTCCGGATTCTAACGACGAGGCGCGGGAGCAGACATTCCCGTTGGCAAGTTGCGCCGCATCGCCGGGACCGGCCGTCCGCCTTCCGCTGCGGCCTCACGTACCCATCGCCATCAGGCTCGCGTTGCCGCCCGCCGCCGCGGTGTTGATGCTGAGACTGCGCTCGACGACGAGCCGGGCCGGATCGTAGATCGGCTGCGGCCGCACGAGCGCGCGGATCGGCCCATCGCGCGCGGCGAGCCGGCGCCGCCACGCGTCCGCGGACGCGTCCGGCCCGTCGAAGAGCAGCGCAGCGAAGCTGCCGGCCGCCCAGTCCGCATCGATCTCGACGTGCGCGGCCACGGCGGGAGGCAGGACGGCGAGCAGCGCGCGAGCCGCTTCGTCGTCGCCGAACACGATGCGGTTGCCGGTCGCGAGCGCGGCGAGGATCTGGTGGACAAGACCCGCGGCCGACGCCGCGATTCCGACCACGATGCCGCGCGGCAGAAAGGCGAGACTGTTGTCTTCGCCGGTCGGCCCGGCGAGCGACAGCCGCCGGCCGGTGAGGCTGCGCGACCGGTAGATCCGCGCATGGACGAGCAGCGCCGCGGCTTCGTCGACGCCGCGATCATCGCGATCGAGGACGGCCGGCGCCGCGCCCTCGAGCCAGCGGACGAAGGCGTCGAATGCGCTGCCGTCCCCGGTCGCGGTCCCGGTCCCCGTCTGTCCCAAGTCGGGGCCCGGACTGCGCCGCAGCAGCCGGTGCAGGTACAGCGGCCCGCCCGCCTTCGGCCCGGTCCCCGAGCGCTGCTCGCCGCCGAACGGCTGCACGCCAACGACGGCACCGATGATGTTGCGATTGACGTAGATGTTGCCGACGTGCGCCCGCGCGACGATTTCGTGGATCGTCTCGTCGATGCGCGAGTGGATGCCGAGCGTGAGCCCGTAGCCGGTCGCGTTGATGTCGTCGACGAGCCGGCGCAAGTCCGCGGCGCGGTAGCGCAGCACGTGGAGCACCGGGCCGAACACTTCGCGCTCGAGTTCGCCGAGGCGGCCGATCTCGATGAGCGTCGGTGCGACGAAGGTCCCGCACGCACAGCTTTGCGGCAAGTCGAGGCGATCGACGCGGTCGCCCGAACGCCGCTTCGCGTCGATGTGGCGTTCGAGTCCGGCCTGCGCGTCGGCGTCGATGACCGGGCCGATGTCCGCACGAACGTCGGCCGTGCCGCCGAGCGCGAGCTCGCGCAGCCCGCCCTTCAGCATGAGGAGGACGTGGTCGGCGATGTCGTCCTGCAGGCACAGCACGCGCAGCGCCGAGCAACGCTGACCGGCCGAATCGAACGCCGACGCGAGCGCGTCGGCGACGACCTGCTCGGGCAGCGCGGTCGAATCGACGATCATCGCGTTCTGGCCGCCGGTTTCCGCGATCAGCGGCACATCTCCACCGCGCGCGGCGAGCGTCCGGTTGATCCCGCACGCGACCTCGGTCGAACCGGTGAACATCACGCCGCGAACGCGCGGGTCGGCGACGAGCGCCACCCCGACGTCCTCGCCGCGGCCGGGCAGCAACTCCAGCGCGGCCGCCGGGACGCCGGCCTCGTGAAAGAGCCGTACCGCGTACGCGGCGATCAGCGGCGTCTGTTCGGCCGGCTTCGCGAGCACGGGATTTCCGGCGACGAGCGCCGCGGCGATCTGACCGGTGAAGATCGCGAGCGGGAAGTTCCACGGGCTGATGCAGACGACCGGACCGAGCGGGACATGCGACGAGTTGTCGAAGTGGCGCGCCTGGGCCGCGTAATAGCGGCAGAAATCGACCGCCTCGCGCACTTCGCCGACCGCGTTCGCCCACGACTTGCCGGCTTCGCGCACCGCGAGCGCGATCAACACGGGCCCGTCGCGCTCGAGGAGATCCGACGCCCGTTCGAGAATGTCGGCCCGCCGCGCGGGAAGCACGGCCGCCCAGTCGGCAGCGTAGGCCTCCGCCGCCGCGAGCGCTGCCGCGACCGCGTCCGCGTCCGCCTCGATGACTTCGCCGACGATTTCGCTCGCGTCGGCGGGATTCCTCACCGCTCTCGCGCCCCCCGTCGCAGCGGCCGGGACCGCGAGCATCGGCGACGCCCGGTGACGCGTCGCGCGGCTTGCGAGCAGCGCTTCGGCGAGGCGCCGTCGCACCGGCTCGCTCGCGAGGTCGTAGCCGGCGGAGTTGCAACGGGCGCGCCCGTAGAGGTCGGCGGGCAGCGGGATGCGCGGATGGGGCGCCCCGCCGAGGCCCTCGGCCGCGGCGACCGGGTCGGCGATCAGCTCCTCGACCGGCACGCGCGCGTCGACGATGCGATTGACGAAGCTCGTGTTCGCGCCGTTCTCGAGCAAGCGGCGCACGAGATACGCGAGCAGCGTCTCGTGGGTGCCGACCGGCGCGTAAATGCGGACCATCCGGCCGAGCGCCGGGTCGCCGACGATCTGGTCGTACAGCGGCTCGCCCATGCCGTGCAGGCACTGGAACTCGTAGTCGCCGCGACGGTAGTTGCCGTCGGCCAGATGCAGGACCGCGGCGAGCGTCTGCGCGTTGTGCGTCGCGAACTGCGGGTAGAGCGCGTCGCGCGCCACGAGCAACTTCTTCGCGCACGCGAGGTAGGACACGTCCGTATAGACCTTGCGCGTATACACCGGGTAGCCCGCGAGGCCGTCGATCTGCGCGCGCTTGATCTCGGCATCCCAGTACGCGCCTTTCACGAGCCGCACCATCAGCCGGCGGCCGCTACGCCGCGCGAGGTCGACGAGCCAGTCGATCACGAACGGCGCGCGCTTCTGGTACGCCTGCACGACGAAGCCGAGGCCGTCCCAGCCGTCGAGACCGGGATCGGGCACCAGCGCTTCGAGCAGATCGAGCGACAGCTCGAGCCGGTCGGCTTCCTCCGCATCGATATTGAGCCCGATGTCGTAGCCGCGCGCGAGCGCGCACAGCGCCCGGAGCTTCGGCAGCAGTTCGCCGACGACACGGTCGCGCTGCGACCAGGTGTAGCGCGGATGCAGCGCCGAGAGCTTGACCGAAATGCCGTTGCCGTCGACGACTCCGCGCTGCGCCGAAGCGTTGCCGATCGCGTGGATCGCGTGCGCGTACGCTTCGTAGTAGCGCTGCGCGTCGGCCGCCGTCATCGCCGCCTCGCCAAGCATGTCGAATGAATAGCGATAGCCGCGGCTTTCCGGCTCGCGGCCGCGCTCGAGCGCCTCCTCGATCGTCCGTCCGGTGACGAACTGCTCGCCGAGGAGGCGCATCGCGAGGTCCATGCCCTTGCGGATCAGCGGTTCGCCGCCGCGGGCGACGACCTTCTGCAGCGCGCTCGCGAGCCCTTCCTCGCTGCGCGTCGCGACGAGCCGGCCGGTGACGAGTAGGCCCCAGGTCGCCGCGTTGACGAACAGCGACGGGCTGTGGCCGAGGTGCGCGCGCCAGTCGCCATGCGCGAGTTTGTCCCGGATCAGCCGGTCGGCGGTCGCCCGGTCCGGCACCCGCAGCAGCGCCTCGGCGAGACACATCAGCGCGACGCCCTCCTGGCTCGACAGCGAGAATTCCTTCATCAGCGCGTCGACGCCGCTCGAACGGCTGCGCTTCGTGCGCAGGCCGCTGACGAGCCGGCGCGCGAGGTCGTGGATGGGCTGGTGTATCGCCGGCGGCATGCGCGCCGCGGCGACGAGCGGCGGGACGCAGGCCGGCTCGGGGGGGCGCGTCGCGGTGGTGATGCGCTCGCGCAACGCGGATCGGGGGGCGTCGGGCAGCGCCGCGCCAGAGAGCGGAAACGTGTCGAAAGTCATGACCGTCAGACTCCTTCGAGGCCAATCGGACACGGCCCCGGGCCGCCGCGAGGCACAACGCTTGCGCCGTCGGACCCCGCGGGGCTCGCGATGCGTCTCCAGCGGATCCGGGGCTACCCGGCAAAAATTCCGGTCAAATCCGGCCGGAGCACCCGCTCGACCTCACGAGGGCGTCCGGCCGCGGTTCAGCCTTCCAGGTGATAGCGCGTCACGCGCTCGACTTCGCTCGTCGAGCCGAGGATCACCGGCACGCGCTGGTGCAACTTCTCGGGTTGCACGTCGAGGATGCGCTGCCGCCCCGTCGTCGCCGCACCGCCCGCCTGCTCGATGATCATCGCCATCGGGTTCGCTTCGTACATCAGGCGCAACTTGCCGCCCTTGTCGCGGCACTTCTCGTCCATCGGGTACATGAAGATGCCGCCGCGCGTGAGGATGCGATGCACGTCGGCGACCATCGATGCGACCCAGCGCATGTTGAAGTCCTTGCCGCGCGGGCCGGTCTTGCCTTCCTGCAGCTCGGTGACGTAGCGCTGCACCGGCGGTTCCCAGAAGCGCGCATTCGACGCGTTGATCGCGAATTCCTGCGTATCGACCGGGACCGTCATGAACGGATGCGTATAGACGAAGCTGCCCATCTCGCGGTCCAGCGTGAAGCCGTGGACGCCGTTGCCGACCGTCAGGACCAGCAGGGTAGACGGGCCGTACAGCGCGTAGCCGGCGGCGACCTGCTCGCTGCCGGGCTGCAGAAAGCAGCCTTCGTTCGGCTCCTTCACGCCTTCCGGAAAGCGCAGCACCGAGAAGATCGTCCCGACCGAGATGTTCACGTCGATGTTCGACGAGCCGTCGAGCGGATCGAACAGCAGCAGGTAGCCGCCCTTCGGATAGTCGAACGGAATCTGGTGCACTTCCTCGACCTCTTCCGAGGCCATCGCCGCGAGGTGACCACCCCATTCGTTGGCCTGCAGCAGGATCTCGTTCGCGATGACGTCGAGCTTCTTCTGGGCCTCGCCCTGGACATTGTCGGTGCCGGCTTCGCCGAGCACGCCGGCGAGCGCACCTTTCGACACGTTGACGGCGATCGCCTTGATCGCCCGCGCGACGACCTCGATCAGCAGCCGCAGGTCCGGGTTGGTGCGGCCGGCGCGCTGCTGCTCGATCAGGAACTGGGTTAGCGTGACACGTCGCATGTAATGACTCCTTGTTGATCCGGCTACGCCGGACTTCTGCGTGATTCGCTTCGAAACGGATTATCCCGCGGAAGACCGGATGCTGCACCTGCACTTTCGCGCGAAGCCGGTTATGATCGGCCGGCACCGCGTGACTTCTTCCCACGAACACACCCGTCCGCAGCGTCATCCACCATCGGACCGCTCCACCGCCTATGCATGTCATCGTTCTAGGCGCCGGAATCACCGGCGTCACGACGGCCTGGTATCTCTCGCAGGCCGGCTTCGAAGTGAGCGTCATCGACCGCCAGCCCGCAGCGGCGCTCGAGACGAGCTTCGCGAACGGCGGGCAGATCTCGGTCAGCCATCCGGAACCGTGGGCGAACCCGGCCGCGCCGCTGACCGCGCTGCGCTGGCTCGGCCGCAAAGACGCGCCGCTGCTGTTGCGCCCGCGGCTCGATGCGGCGCAGTGGCGCTGGGTGCTCGCCTTCCTGCGCGAATGCCTGCCTCAGCGCAGCCGGCGCAATACCGACGCGATCGCGAGCCTCGCGGTGCACAGCGCCGAGCGCCTGCGCGCGCTGCGGGCGGCCACCGGGATCACCTACGATCACCTCGAGCGCGGCATCCTGCACCTGTTCTTCTCGGAGAAGGAATTCGGCCATGCGCGGGAACGCGTCGCCATGCTCGCGTCGCACGGCATCCGCGCCGAAGCATGCAGCCCCGCCGGGTGCGTCCGCATCGAGCCCGCGCTCGCGGGTCTGCGCTCCGAGCTCGCCGGCGGCCTCTACGCGCCCGACGACGAATCGGGCGACGCTCACCGTTTTACCCAGGCGCTCGCCGACCATGCCCGGGCGGCGGGCGTCCGCTTCCACTTCCGCACGACGGTCAGCCGCATCGCACGGCTCGGGGGGCGCGTCGACGGCATCGAAGTCACGGACGAAGCGGGACGGCCGGGCATCCTCACGGCGGACGCTTACGTGCTTTGCCTCGGCAGCTACGGAACACGGCTCGTCGCCCCGCTCGGCGAACACTTGCCGATCTACCCCGTGAAGGGCTACTCGGTCACCGTCCCGGTTGCCGACCCGACGCGCGCGCCATGCGTCAGCCTGACCGACGAGTCGCGGCGCATCGTCTGCTCGCGGCTCGGTGACCGCCTGCGGATCGCCGGAACCGCCGAACTCAGCGGTTTCGACACCACGCTGCGCCCCGAGCGCTGCCGCTCCATCCTCGACTGGCTCGATTCACGTTTCCCGGGGGCCGGCGACAGCGCGAAAGCGCAGATGTGGGCGGGGCTGCGCCCCGCGACGCCCGGCAACCTGCCGCTGATCGGCCGCAGCCGCTTGCCGAACCTCTGGTACAACACGGGACACGGCACGCTCGGCTGGACGCTCGCGTGCGGATCGGCCGACTCGCTCGCCGAACTGATGGCGGGCCGCCGCCCGAAGGTCGCGGCGTTTCCGTTTCTCCCCGGCGACCACTGAACGGCACGGCAGCGGCGGCGAAACGTGCGCCGGACGCCCTGCGGAGCCTGGCGCCGCGGAAGTCGCCGGCTTACTTGACGACCTTCAGGTGGCCCCGCCCGCCCGCGGGCCGCGCGCCGCCTGTCGACGGCGAATCGGGGCCGGGCTGCTCGGGCTCGTCGTCATCCTCGCCTTCGATCAGCGCCGCCTGCTCGCCCTCCGCGGTCGCCGCGTCCGGCTCGAACGCCATGCCGTGGCCGTTCTCGCGCGCGTAGACCGCAAGAACGTTCGACACCGGAATCGACAGTGCGTGGGCCGCACCGCCGAAGCGCGCCTGGAACGTGATCAGTTCGTTCCCCATCAGCAACTGGTTCGTCGCGTCGGGGCCGAGATTCAGCACGATCTGGCCGTCGCGGGCATAACCGGGCGGCACGACGGTGCGTTCGTCGACGAGCACCGCGATGTGCGGCGTGAACCCCTGGTCGACGCACCATTCGTAGATCGCGCGTATCAGGTAGGGTTTGGTAGTTACGTGGGTCATCGGAAACGGTCAGTAGCGCCCCCTGCAAGAGAGGGCTTCCGGCATCAGCGCCGCATCACCTTCTCGGACGGCGTCAGCGCGTCGATGAAGCCCTGGCGGCTGAAAATCCGTTCGGCGTACTTCATGAGATTCGCCGCGGCCTTCGGCAGTTCGATGCCGTAATGCTCGAGGCGCCACAGCAGCGGCGCGATCGCGACATCGAGCATCGAGAACTCGTCGCCGAGCATGAACTTCTGCTTGACGAAGATCGGCGCGAGCTGCACGAGCTGGTCGCGCACGTGGGCGCGATCCTTCTCGGCGCCCTTCTGGTTCTTCTCGAGCGCATCGATGTGCGAGAAAAGCTCCTGCTCGAAGGTGTGCAGCAGTTGCCGGGCGCGCGCCCGCAGGATCGGATCCGGCGGCATCAGCTGCGGGTGCGGAAACCGCTCGTCGATGTATTCGTTGATGATGTTCGCCTCGTACAGGACGAGGTCGCGATCGACCAGCACCGGGACGCGGTTGTACGGATTGATGACGGCGATGTCTTCGGGCTTATTGTAGAGATCGACATCGATGACCTCGAAGTCCATCCCCTTTTCGAACAGCACGATCCGGCAGCGATGACTGAACGGATCGGTTGTGCCGGAATACAGGTTCATCATGGTCTTGCAGCTCCAGATACAAAAGCAAAGCGCACCACGCGAAGATCGCGTGGTGCGTCAGGTTCATTGAAGACGCGGATCAGATTCCGTAGCGACTCAATGAATATCCTTCCAGTAGTTCTTCTTCAGAGCATAGGAAAGCACGAACAGGCCCGCCAGGAAGATCAGCACGACGATGCCGACCGTCTTGCGCTTTTCGGCAACCGGCTCGCCCATCCAGACGAGGAAGGACACGAGATCGGAGACCGTCTTGTCGTACTCCTCGACGCTCATCTTGCCGGGCTTCGCGAGTTCGAGCGCGATGCTCTTCGTGCCGTCCTCGTGCTCGGTGACCTTCGCGATCTGCTCGCCCTGCAGCTCCCACAACACGTGCGGCATGCCGACGTTCGAGAAGATCACGTTGTTCCAGCCAGTCGGCCGTGCCGGGTCACGGTAGAACTGGCGCAGGTAGGTGTAGAGCCAGTCGGCGCCGCTGCCGAATTCCGACGCGCGCTGGCGCGCGATCAGCGTCAGGTCCGGTGGGGTCGCACCGAACCAGGCCTTCGACTCGGCAGGCCGCATCGCCACCTTCATCAGATCGCCGACGCGCTCGCCGGTAAACATCAGGTTGTCGCGAATCTGCTGCTCGTCGAGGCCGATCTGCTCCAGCGTGTTGTAGCGGGCGAAGCTCGCGCTGTGGCAGTTCAGGCAGTAATTGACGAACGTCTTCGCGCCGTTCTGCAGCGCAGATGGGTCGGTGCTGACCGGAGCCTTGTCCAGGTGCAGCGCCGCGCCCGCGGCCAGCGCGATCGCCGGTGCGAACAGGGCCGCCGCGGCAAGGCGCTTGAGAGTCTTGATCACACTAATGCTCATTTGAACGTCACCCTTTCCGGTTCCGGTTTGCACTTGTCGATTTTGCTGTACCACGGCATCAGCAGGAAAAATGCGAAGTACAGCACCGAGCAGATCTGCGCGACCAGCGTCCGGCCCGGGGTCGGCGGCAGCACGCCGAGGTAGCCGAGGATGAAGAACGCGACCAGGAAGACCGCCAGAATCGCCTTGAACAGGCCGCCCTTGTAACGGACCGACTTCACCGGGCTGCGGTCGAGCCACGGCAGGAACGCGATGATCACGACCGACGCGCCCATCGCCACGACACCCCAGAACTTCGCATCGACACCGAACAGCGGATAGGTCACCGCGCGCAGGATCGAGTAGAACGGCGTGAAGTACCACACCGGCGCGATGTGGGGCGGCGTCTTCAGCGGGTCGGCCGGAATGAAGTTGTTGTACTCGAGGAAGTAACCGCCGCCCTCGGGCGCGAAGAACACGATCGCCGAGAAGAAGATCAGGAAGCCGACGACGCCGGCGATGTCCTTCACCGTGTAGTACGGATGGAACGGGATGCCGTCGAGCGGAATGCCGTTCGCGTCCTTCTTCTTCTTGATCTCGACGCCGTCCGGGTTGTTCGACCCGACCTCGTGCAGCGCGACGATGTGCGCGGCAACGAGGCCGATCAGCACCAGCGGCACCGCGATGACGTGGAACGAGAAGAAGCGGTTCAGCGTCGCGTCCGACACGACGTAGTCGCCGCGGATCACGAGCGACAGGTCGGGACCGATGACCGGAATCGCCGAGAACAGGTTCACGATGACCTGCGCGCCCCAGAACGACATCTGGCCCCACGGCAGCAGGTAGCCCATGAACGCTTCGGCCATCAGCGCGAGGAAGATCAGCGTGCCGAAGATCCAGATCAGCTCGCGCGGCTTGCGGTACGAACCGTAGAGCAGCCCGCGGAACATGTGCAGATAGACGACGATGAAGAACGCCGACGCGCCGGTCGAATGCAGGTAGCGGATCAGCCAGCCGCCCGGCACTTCGCGCATGATGTACTCGACGCTCGCGAATGCGACCGGAATCCCGGAGGCGTTGACAGAAGCGTCCGGCTTGTAGTGCATGACCAGGAAGATGCCGGTCAGGATCTGGATCACCAGCACGAGCAGGGCCAGCGAACCGAAGAAGTACCAGAAGTTGAAGTTCTTCGGCGCGTAGTACTCGGACAGGTGCGCCTTCCAGGTCGACGTCAGCGGGAATCGCGCGTCGATCCAGTTGACGAGTGCTTGGGATTTCGTTGTCATCGCTTAGGCCTTTCCGTCGTCACCGATGAGGATCTTCGTATCCGCGAGGAACTTGTACGGCGGGATCTCGAGGTTGTCCGGCGCCGGCATGCTGCGATAGACGCGGCCGGCAAGGTCGAACAACGAGCCGTGACAGGGACACAGGAAACCGCCGGCCCAGTCGGGGCTCACACCGCTCTCGGCGCCGACCTTGAACTTGTCGCTCGGCGAGCAGCCGAGGTGTGTGCAGATGCCGACCGCGACGAGATATTCCGGCTTGACCGACCGGTACTTGTTTTGCGCATACTCCGGCTGCATCGGTTTTTCGGAACCCGGGTCGCTGACCAGCGGCTCGGTCTTGTCGAGCGACGCGAGCATTTCCGGCGTCCGCCGCAAAATCCACACCGGCTTGCCGCGCCACTCGACCGTCATCATCTCGCCCGGTGCGAGCTTGCTGATGTCCGCCTCGACCGGGGCGCCAGCAGCCTTCGCACGTTCCGACGGCGTCAAGCTGGCGACGAACGGCACTGCGGTCGCGACCGCGGCGACGCCACCGGCGGCCGATGTTGCGACAAGCAGTTGCCGGCGGCCACTGTCCATCTTCTGATCCACGCTCATGACATCATCCCTGAAAGGAAACCTGTTTCCGGATACAAAAAACCGCCGGATTCTACCAAACTGCCCGCAACATAAAAAGCATATCGGCGAAAGGTGTTTTTGGATCATGGCTTTAGCATTGGGCACACACACGAAAGCCCTTGCGGAACAAGGTTTTTTTGTGCAGGACAGCACCGGCGCGGCGCAACGGACCGCGGAGACGGAATTCAGAGGCGCCGGCGCTCGATCAGCGCCTGCGCGATGGTGCCGGTATCGGTGTGTTCGAGTTCGCCGCCCACCGGCACGCCGCGCGACAGGCGGCTGACCCGGACCCCGCGCGCGGCGAGCAGCTCGGCGATCATGTGGGCGGTGGCCTCGCCCTCGTTCGTGAAGTTCGTCGCGAGGATGACCTCTTCGACGACGCCGTCGACCGCGCGCGCGAGCAGTTTTTCGAGCCCGAGCTCGCGCGGCCCGATGCCGTCGAGCGGCGACAGCCGGCCCATCAGCACGTAATACATCCCGCTGTAGGCGTGGGTCTGCTCCATCATCGCGAGGTCGGCGGGCATTTCGACGACGCACAGCAAGGATGCGTCGCGCTGGGGATTGGCACAGCGCTGGCAGATTTCGGTTTCGGTGAACGTGTTGCAGCGCTCGCAGTGGCGCAGCACTGCGAGCGCATTGCCGAGCGCGCGGGCGAGCCGTCCGGCCCCGCGCTGATCCCGTTGCAGCAGGTGATAAGCCATGCGCTGCGCGGATTTCGGGCCGACGCCCGGCAGCCCGCGCAGCGCTTCGATCAGCTCATCAAGACTCGAAGGCGACATTCAGAACGGCAGCTTCATCCCGGGCGGCAGGTTCAGCCCGGACGTGAAGCCGGCCATCTTTTCCTGCGTCGTCGTCTCGACCCGGCGCACCGCGTCGTTGACGGCGGCAGCGAGCAGGTCCTCGAGCATTTCCTTGTCGTCCATCACCGAGTCGTCGATCGTGACGCGGCGCACGTCGTACTTGCACGTCATCAGAACCTTGACCATCCCGGCGCCGGACTGGCCCTCGACTTCGACCGAGGCCAGCTGCTCCTGCATTTTCTTCATGTTTTCCTGCATTTGCTGGGCCTGTTTCATCAGCCCGGCGATTCCGCCTTTCATCATCGCTTGGTTCTCCGGAAGAGGGATTCAAAGAGGTCTTACCGATGCTTCCACGAGGGACGCATCGAATCGTTCGATCAGTTCGCGCACGAACGGGTCGCGCTCGAGCGCGGCAACGGCCTCGACGTGGCGCGCGCGCTTTTCCACCTGGTCGCGCTGCGCCGGTGTCTCGCCCGCGATCGCGCCGGTCTCGATCGTGAGCCGCAGCGGCCTCGCGTAAAAGGCGCCGAGCGCATCCTGCAGGCGGTCGGCGAGCGCCGGGTTCATACCGAGGAGGTGGCGGTGGGTTTCGGACAGCCGCAGGCTGACGACATCGTCGGCAAGAGCGATCCATTCGCAGTGCTGCGCGAGTTCCCGCACCATGCCGCCGAGCCCGAGCGAGCGCACGGTGGCGTGCCAATCCAGCGCCGCGACGTCGCCGGCGTCTCCCGGGGCGGCATCCGAACCGGTGCGCGGCGCGACCGCGGGGGCAACGCGGGAAGAGCCCGGTGTGTCGGACTGTATCGCCTCAACCGCCGGCCCCGTCTCGCTCGCCTCGCGCCGCGGAGCCGAGGGGTGAACCGGCATCACCGGCGCGGCGGGAGCGGCTGCCGATCCGTCTGTCGAATGCATCAGCGGCGGAGTATCGCCAAGCAGCGCTTCCGGGGGCAGATCCTCCCACGGCGGAACCGAATTCGACGGCGCGCTCGGGTCGTCCGAAACGGGGACCTGTCGTGCGGACGGCGCAACAGCGCGCGCCGGTCGCTCATCGTCACGCAACCGCCGGGTTGCCGCGCCCCCGGACTCCGGCGCAGCCCATCGGGATGAGCCTCCGGGCGCGATAGCCGGAGCGGCCCGCGCCGCGGCGGCGGCCGGCCTCGCCCCTCCGTCGAAGCGCTCTCGGCCGCTCGCCCCTCCGGCGGCGGGACTCGCACTCGACAGCCGCGGAATCGCGCGGGCGCGACCCGGACCGTCATCGCCGTTCGCAACGCCGTGGCTGCCAAGCGGTGATGGCTGCTCGGGGCGGAAGGCGTGCAGACGCAGCAGGCTCATCGTGAAGCCCGCATAATCGTCCGGCGCAAGCGAGAGCTCGTCGCGGCCGTGGATCGCGATCTGGTAGGCGAGCTGCAGGAACTCGGCGTCGAAGGCTTCGGTATAGGGCGCGAGGCGCTGACGCTCCGCGTCGTCGGCGATCGCTGTCGGCGCGAACTGCGCGAGCGCGATGCGGTGGAGCAGCGATGCGAGCGCCTGCAACGCGGCATCGAACGACAGGCTGCGCGCCTCCATGCAATCGGCCACCGCGAGCATCGCGGCGACATCACCAGCCGAGAGCGCGTCCAGCACCGCGTACAGGTGGTCGTCGCCGACGGTGCCGAGCATGTGCGTGACCTGCTCTTCCTCGACCTTGCCCGAGCCGTGCGCGATCGCCTGATCGAGCAGCGACAGCGCATCGCGCATCGAGCCGCCAGCCGCCTTCGCGAGATGGCGCAGCGCCGGTGCCTCGAACGGCACGTCCTCGGCGGCGAGAATGCGGGCGAGATGATCGACGATATGCCCCGGGGGCATCTGCTTGAGGTTGAACTGCAGGCAGCGCGAAAGCACCGTAACCGGGATCTTCTGCGGGTCGGTCGTCGCGAGGATGAACTTGACGTGTTCGGGCGGTTCCTCCAGCGTCTTCAGCATCGCGTTGAACGCATGCCCGGTCAGCATATGGACTTCGTCGATCATGTAGACCTTGTAGCGCCCCTGCACCGGCGCATAGACCGCCTTGTCGAGGAGCGCCGCCATGTCCTCGACACCGCGGTTCGATGCGGCGTCCATTTCGACGTAATCCGGAAAGCGGTCGGCGTCGATCGCTTGGCACGCCGCGCATTTCCCGCAGGGTTCGGCCGTGACGCCCGTTTCGCAGTTCAGCGCCTTCGCGAGGATGCGCGAAATCGTCGTCTTGCCGACGCCGCGCGTGCCGGTGAAGAGCCATGCGTGGTGCAGACGACCGGTAGCGAGCGCATGGCTCAGCGCCCGGACGACGTGCTCCTGGCCGATCAGTGTGGCGAAACTCTTCGGCCGCCACTTGCGCGCGAGAACCTGATAACTCATGGCCGGATTCTAGCAGAGCCCGCCCGTCGCTCCGCTGCGCAGATCGGCGGCCACGCCGGCATGTCGCCCCGCACCTCACCGAATCAGCGGATCGGAAGTTTCCGCTGGGCGGAAAGTTGTCCTACCCTTCGATCATTAATTCCGTGGGGATGCGCCGGCGGCGAGACTCGCGGCCGGGCGCGGAGAAGCGCTGCCGGCAGCACGGCGGCGTTCGGGAACGACGCTCAGCATCGTCGATCAGATAACGGCGAAGGGGCGCACGGGCACGACGCTGGCGCAGATCGAGGTCGTGATGCCCGAAGGCGCGGAGTTTGGAGGGGAAGCGGCATGAATAGCGATATTCCAAGCCCGCCCGGGTGGATGGACTCGGGCCCGGCGTCCTCCGGTGCCGACGGTCACGAGAGCGGCGTCCGGCTCCTGGCCGGCCTTTTGAGCCAGGCCGACGTGCGCATTGGCGGGGACCGGCCCTGGGACATGCAACTCCACCGCGTCGAAGCCGCCGACCGGATCCTCGCCGGCGCGAGCCTCGGTCTTGGCGAGAGCTACATGGACGGCGACTGGGACGCACCGGCGCTCGACGAATTCATGCACCGCATCCTGCGCGCTCGGCTCGACGAAAAGGTCCATGCGCCGGGTCTCGTATGGCACGTGCTCCGCACCCGTCTGCTGAACCTCCAGAACCCGCGCCGTGCGCGTCAGGTCGGCGAAGTCCACTACGACCTCGGCAACGATTTCTTCGAGGCGATGCTCGACTCGCGCATGGTCTATACGTGTGGTTACTGGGCGACAGCCGACGACCTGGACGCGGCCCAGGAGGCGAAGCTCGATCTCGTCTGCCGCAAACTGGGCCTCGAACCGGGCATGCGCCTGCTCGACATCGGCTGCGGCTGGGGCAGCCTGATGAAGTTCGCCGCCGAGCGCTACGGCGTCGCGTGCGTCGGCGTGACGATCTCGAAGGAGCAGGCCGAGTACGGGCAGGTGCGCAGCGCGGGGTTGCCGATCGAGTTCCGGATGATGGATTACCGCAAGATCGACGAGCGCTTCGACCGGATCGCGAGCCTCGGAATGTTCGAACACGTCGGGCGCCGCAACCTGCGCACCTATTTCGAAGTAGCGCACCGCTGCCTCGCTCCCGAGGGGCTGTTCCTGCTGCACACGATCGGCAGCAACTTCCGCAATTTTCCCCCCGACCCGTGGATGGACCGCTACATCTTTCCGAACGGCGACCTGCCGTCCCTGGGACAGATCGCCGACGCGACCGAGCGACTGTTCGTGATCGAGGACGTGCATAACTTCGGGGCCGATTACGACCGCACGTTGATGGCGTGGCACGAGCGCTTCGAGAATGCATGGCCCAGATTCGCCGAGCGCTACGGCGAGCGCTTCCGGCGCATGTGGTCGTATTACCTGCGCGCGTGCGCCGGCACGTTCCGAGCGAGGACGACGCAGTTGTGGCAGCTCGTCCTGGCACCGGAGGGCGTCGGCGGAGGTTACAGGCGGCCGGCCTGCTAGCACATCGCCAGCGGCCGCATCCTTCGCCGGCCGCCGTTCGCCGGCGAAGGGTGCGGCCGGAACTTCGATGCGCTCGGCCCGAGCGGCGTCCCGTTGCGGGCGAGGCCTTCATCGCGCACGGCGACGACTGCCAGAGAAGGACCGCGTAGGGAGTTGGCGGCAACCGTTGCTTTTTCACTACAGGCACCGTTGGCCGGCTGGGCGATCGCGCTCCTCGGGTTGGCGTTGCTCGGCGCCGCGGCCGTCCGCACGCTGCCGGAGGCCTCGGCCACGCTTCACGACGCGCTGCTCGGCGGCGCAATGGCGGCCGCGGCGACCTCCTCGGTGCATTGCCGTTGCTCCTCGTGGGGCCGATCGCGGCCGGGACTCAGGGCCTGCTCCTCGGCTTCGGCGCCGGCGTGATGCTCGCGGCGAGCGTGTTCTCGCTCCTCGTTCCCGGTTTCGCAGCCGCCACGGCGCTCGGCCTCGGTCCGGCCGGGGCGGCGCTCGTCGTCGTCTCGGGCACCCGCGACGCGGTCGCGACGGGAATTCCGCTGCAGAACGTTCCGGAAGGGCTGATCGTCGCGATCGCGCTCGTCACCGCGGGTTACGGACGCTTCGCGGCGTTCGCGGTCGCGACGCTGTCCGGCCTCGTCGAACCGCTCGCGGCGCTGGCCGGGTCGCTGATGGTCGCGCAGGCCGAAGCGCTGTAGCCGTGGGGCCTCGCGGCGGCGGCCGGCGCGATGCTCTTCGTCGTCTGCCACGAAATCATCCCCGAGTCACGCCGCCGCGGGAATGACGTCTTCGGCCTGGCCGGGCTCGTGGCGGGCTTCGCGGGCATGGTAATGATGGGGCAGATGCTGTCGTGACCCGCCACTCGACGCGCCCAAACACGTGCGGATCGCGTCGGGGGCACGAATTCCCGGCCGCCTCGATCAACCAACACTTCACTAGGGGAACGCCACGAAGCCGTCGCATCGGAACGGCCCGGCACCGAACGGCGACACGGAAAATCGTGGCACCGAAACGACGAAGGGCGCCTCGTTCGAAAGGCGCCCTTCGCGTCGTTGTTCGGGGTGGCGAGCCCGACCCCCGGCACTTGCAGGGAACGGCTGTGGCTGCTGCCTTCCGGCCCTGACCAGGTTCACCGCGCTGCAATGCGGGGAGACCCGCCACGACCGGCATTGTAGCAGCTAATGCCGCGACCGCGGGTGTGGCGATGCGGCGCTACGGATGCCTCGTCCCTCAAGAACGGTCACATGAAAATGTTCTGATCCCTGGCGCCTCGCACGGCGGCGGCCCGTGAGACCGGCCTGTCGCGGCGGACCTGGCTCCTGCGCGGGGGCAAAGCCGGCCCCGACGTGCCCTCAGTCACCGGCCAGTTCCGGATACTCCTGCCGGAGCGTTTCGCCGCCTCGCTGCCACGCCCGGCATTCACCGACGAAGGCCAGGGCGCGCGCATCCGGCCAGCGCCGCGGATCCGGATCGATCGCCTGCTGGCGGGCGAGGCGGTCGGGCCAGGAAGCCTGGATATAGGCGTTGCCGACCTGCGTGATTAGGTCGGTCAGATGCACGCACCCCTGCTCGCTGCCGACCCGCTCGCGGACCTGCCGCCCGAAGCCCGGCCCGATCTGCAGCCCGATCAGCCGACGGTACACCTCCACCGTTTCGGGACACACCGGCCAGGGTGCCACCTGCATCGTCGCCCGCACGTCGCGGATCGTGAAGTCGTCGTCGATGACGAAGCCGATGCCCATGTGGTGCATGAACTCGCCGCGTCGGACCGGTGCGCGCGAACGGAACGGAACCTCCTCGCCCTTCTCGTCCGTCACCGTCGCCTCGATTTCCCACAGCCCGTCCGTGCGGCGATACGCGCGGCAGGTGATCTGCCGCGTGTGCGTGAGCTCGCGCTCGCATTCTCCGAACATTTCCACTCCTTCCCGAACCGCGGGAACAATCGCCCGCCACGATGTCGAGCGGCCCCATGGTAAGCGACGCGGCGTCCGGGACGAAGCAAAGAAGAACGGCGGGTTTCCCCGCCGTCGCCTCCCGTCACGTCAGGGCGTTCAGCCCTTCAGTTCGGGGAAATCCTCTTCGAAGAACTCCAGTGCGCCGCGCTCGGACGAGGCGTCCTTGCCCTGCTCGCTCTTGCGCAGTTCGACGCGGCGGATCTTGCCGGAGATCGTCTTGGGCAGGTCCGAGAACTCGATGCGGCGGATGCGCTTGTACGGCGCGAGCTTGTCGCGCGTGAAGGCGAAGATGTCCTTCGCGAGTTCCTTGCCCGGCTCGAAGCCGGGGGCGAGGATCACGTAGGCCTTCGGCACCGCGAGACGCACCGGGTCCGGGCTCGGCACGACCGCGGCTTCGGCGACCGCCGGGTGCTCGATCAGCACCGATTCCAGCTCGAACGGGCTGATGCGGTAGTCGGACGCCTTGAACACGTCGTCGGCGCGGCCGACGTAGGTGATGTAACCGTCGGCGTCGATGCTCGCGACGTCGCCGGTGTGGTAGTGGCCGTTGCGCATCACTTCCGCGGTTTTCTCTTCGTCACCGGCATAGCCGAGCATCAGGCCCATCGGCCGCTTCGCGAGCACGAGCGACACTTCGCCCTCGTCGGCCGGCTTGTCGTCCGGGTCGAGCAGCGCGATCGTGTAGCCCGGCAGCGGACGCCCCATCGAGCCCGGCTTCAGCTTCTGGCCCGGGCTGTTGCCGATCTGGCACGTCGTCTCCGTCTGGCCGAAGCCGTCGCGGATCGTGATGCCCCATGCCTTCTTCACCTGGTCGATGACTTCGGGGTTCAGCGGCTCGCCGGCACCGATCAGCTCGCGCAGGTTCGTCTTCACCGCCGCGAGGTCCTGCTGGATCAGCATCCGCCACACCGTCGGGGGCGCGCACATCGTCGTGATCTCGTATTTGACGAGCACGTCGAGCAACGCTTTCGCGTTGAAGCGGTTGTAGTTGTACAGGAACACGCAGGCGCCGGCGTTCCATGGCGCGAAGAAGCAGCTCCACGCGTGCTTCGCCCAGCCCGGCGAGCTGATGTTCAGGTGGCGGTCGCCCGGCTGCAGGCCGATCCAGTACATCGTCGACAGGTGACCGATCGGGTAGGACTGATGGCTGTGCTCGACGAGCTTCGGCTTCGACGTCGTGCCGGACGTGAAGTACAGCAGCAGCGGGTCGGTGACGCGGGTCGCGCCTTCGGCCTTGAATTCCGGCGACGCGGCATAGGCGTCTTCGAAGGTCAGCCAGCCTTCGGTCGCGCCGCCGACGCTGACGCGCGTGTAGTTGCCGGCGAGCGTCGCGAACTTGTCGGTGTGCGTCTTGCCGATGACGACGTGCTTGACCCGGCCGCGCTCGAGGCGGTCGCAGAGGTCGTCGGGCGTCAGCAGCGTCGTCGCGGGGATCACGACCGCACCGAGCTTGATCGCGGCGAGCATCGTCTCCCACAGCGGGACTTCGTTGCCGAGCATGATCAGCACGCGGTCGCCGCGCGCGACACCGTGGCTGCGCAGCCAGTTCGCGACGCGGTTCGAGCGGGCAGACATCTCGGCGAACGACAGCTTCGCCTCGCGACCGTCTTCCTCGACGATCCACAGCGCGGGCTTGTCGTTGCCCTGCGCCATTGCGTCGAAGTAGTCCAGCGCCCAGTTGAACTCGGTCAGCCGGGGCCACTGGAAACCGTCGTATGCGGTCTGGTAGTCGGTGCGATGGGCGAGCAGGAAGTCACGCGCCTTCAGGAATTCGGCTACTGCGGTCATGGGTTCTCCTTTCCCGTCGAATCTCCGCGCCGCGCTCCTGCGACCGTCTCTCTCGCGAAATCGGCCGCCTCCATTCTCGCGACGTGGGGCTCGTAATTGGAATGATCTGCTGCCGGTGCAGCAGCGGGCGCTATTGTGACGTTGACGTCAACGTCACGCAACCGCCGCGAGACGATTAACCGGCCGGGCCCGGCCGCTCCGCCACGACGCGTCGACCGTCGGCCTCTTTTCCATGTCCACTCGACCGCCTCCCGCGTTCAATCCGATCGCCTTTGCGGATCAGGAAGTTGCGGAATTCGGGAACGTCCATTGCTCCGGCGATTCACCCCTTCCGCATCGATCGCGAGGCTTCCCATGTGCCGCTCGCTTCTCGCAGGAATCGCCTTCCTGCTCGCCACCGTCTCCGCATCCGTGACGGCGGCGCCCTTCAGCAACGTCTATTTCTTCGGCGACAGCCTGTCCGACACGGGCAACGATTTCATTCTCAGCAGCACGCTCCACGCGTCCGATCCGGCTTTTCCGATCGTTCCGGCGCCGGCGGGCTACAACGACTCCGGCCGGTTTTCGAACGGCCCGGTCTATTCGGAACAGCTCGCTGGGCGTCTCGGCTTCGACCTCCGGCCCTCGCTGCTCGGCGGCACGAACTACGCGTACGGCGGCGCCCGCAGCGGGTCGGTCATCGTGCCGGGGTCGCTGAGCTTCGCGCAGCAAGTGGAACAATACGTGGGCGCCGCGGCCGCCGGTGAACCGGGCGCGCTGTATGTGCTCTTCATCGGCTCGAACGACGTGGAGGACATTCTCGCGGGCGCGCCGCCGGGCCAGACCATCGCGAGCGCGGTTGGCAGAATCGGCACCGCGATCGAAACGCTCGCGGCCGACGGCGCGGCGCACTTCCTGATTCCGAACGTCCCCGACCTGGGGCTCGTTCCGGGTACAACCGGCGACGGCGCGGTGCCCCGCGCCCCGCTCGCGTCCGCCGCGAGTGCCGCCTTCAACGACGCGCTCGCCGCGCTCCTCGACAGCTTCGCGACACTCGACATCACGGCCTTCGACACCTTCGCGCTGATGAACGACGCCGTCGCGAACCCGCCGCGCTACGGGCTGACGGACGTGCAGCACCGCTGCCAGCGCGAGAGCGGCATCGGCCCGGACGGACAGGTGCAGTACGAGGTGCTGTGCAGCGATGAAGAGGCCGCGACGCGGCTCTTCTGGGACGGGTTCCACCCGACCACGGCCGGCCATCGCGCACTCGCCGATGCGCTGTTCGCGGCGCTCGAAGTGCCCGAGCCCGCCACGCTCGCGCTCCTCCTCGGCGGAATCCTGATTCTCGCGGGGACGTCGCGCCGCGCTACGCCTGCGCGACGAGCCGCCTGATTTCCGGCACGCATGCACCGCAACCAGTGCCGCACCCGAGCTTCGCCTGCAGCGCGTCGAATCCGGCGCCGCCGGCGACCGCCGACTCGATGTCGCGCTCGGAGACGTCGAGGCAATTGCAGATGATGCGGCCGCGCGACTTTGCCGCGGCGGGCGGCGACGCGATCGGCGCGAGGATCCAGCGCCGCAAGTCCGCCGCCGGCTGACGTTCGACGAGCACGTCGCGCAGCCACGCAGCCGCGGCGGTTTCGCCGGTGAGCCGCAGGCCGACGAGGAAACCGTTCTCGATGCGCGCGCGCTTCGTGATGCCGCGCCGCGCATCGCTGTAGGTCACGCAATGCGCGTCGTCGAGGCCGAGCAGCATGTCGAGTTCGGCTAGCCACGCGGGCGGAATCGGCCGGTCGTGCGCGATGCGCAGCACGACCGCAGGATGGTCGCGGCCGGCGAGCGCGAGCGACGCGTAGCCGAAGCGCTCGAGCCACGGTGCGAGCGCGGCAGCGCGTTCGACGGCGAGGCCGGCGGCATTCGCGCCGTCATCCCTGTCGTCGATACCCGGCTCGCCGCGCATTATCAGCGCGTGGAAGGGGAGTTCCGCCTTTTCGACCTGCACCGTCGCGTGCTTCAGTTCCGGCTGCTTCGAGAACGGATCGGACGCGCGCAGCGTAACCGCGTTGGCGCCGGCCGAGTTCAGCGTGTTCGTGCCCCAGTGCATCGCGACGAAGGCCTGTCCGGAGCGGATCTCGGCCGACGCCGCGGCGCGCAGGATCACGTCGCCGCGCCGGCTTTTCACGCGCACGAGCTCGCCGCTCTCGATGCCGCGCAGCGCGAGGTCGTCGGCGTTCATCTCGATGCGCGCCTCGTCGACGTGGTTGTAGAGCTGCGCGACCTTGCCGGTGCGGCTCATGCCGTGCCACTGGTCGCGGAGCCGCCCGGTCGTCAGCGCGAGCGGGTAGCGCGCGTCGGTGCGCTCGGCGGTGAGCGCCTGCGTCGGCACGACGAAGCGCGCGCGGCCGTCGGGGGTGGAAAAGCGGCCGTCGGCGTAAAGGCGCGCGCGACTCGCGGCGTCCGTCGCATCGGCCCCTTCCGGGAACGGCCACTGCTGCGGGCCGGCGCTGTCGAGCACGTCGTACGACAAGCCGCCGATGTCGAGATCGCGCCCGCGGGTCGTCGCCGCGTGCTCGTCGAAGATGTCGGCCGGCGACGCATACGGAAACAGCTTTTCCGCGTCCTTGCCGATCCGCGGGCCGAGCGCGAGCGCGAAGTCGCAGACGATGCGCCAGTCCGGCTTCGCTTCGCCCGGCGGCGCGACCGCGCGGTGCACGTGCGTGATGCGCCGCTCCGAGTTCGTCACCGTCCCCTCCTTCTCGCCCCACGACGCGGCGGGCAGCAGCAGATCGGCGAACGGCGCGGTCTCGGTGTTGCAATACGCCTCCTGCAACACGACGAAGTCGCAGCGCGCGAGCGCCTCGCGCAGCCGCTGCTGTTCCGGCAACGACTGCGCCGGGTTCGTGCAGGCGATCCACAGCGCCTTGATCCGGCCGTCGTGCGCGGCGTCGAAGAGCTCGATCGCGGTCAGGCCGGGCTTCGCCGGCACGTCCTCGACGCCCCAGAGCCGCGCGACCTCGGCGCGATGCCCGGCGTTCGCGAGGTCACGGTGGCCGCTCATCAGGTTCGCCATGCCGCCGACTTCGCGCCCGCCCATCGCGTTCGGCTGGCCGGTCAGCGAGAACGGGCCGCAGCCGGGACGGCCGATCTTGCCGGTTGCGAGCGACAGCGCGATCAGCGCCGCGCCGTTGTGCGTGCCGTGCGTCGACTGGTTCAGCCCCTGGCACCACAGCGACATCGCCGCGTTCGCCTCGCCCCACCAGCGCGCGGCGGTGATGATGTCGTCGGCGCCACGCGTACCGAGGCCGCAGACTTCCGCCGCGACCGCCGGCGTGACCTCGCGCACGTGGTCACGCAGCGCGGCGAAGCCGTCGGTGTGCGCGCGGATGAAGGCGTTATCGACGAGGCCTTCCCACAGCAGCACGTTGAGCATCGCGTTGTAGAGCCAGATGTCGGTGCCGGGAAGGATCGCGAGATGCAGGTCCGCGGTCGCCGCGGTGTCGGTGCGGCGCGGGTCGACGACGATGAGCTTCATCTCGGGGCGCGCCGCCTTCGCATCCTCGATGCGGCGGAACGCGACGGGGTGCGCGTAGGCCGGGTTCGCGCCCGCGATCAGCACGCAGTCGGTCAGCGCGAAGTCCTCGTACGAACACGGCGGCGCGTCGGCGCCGAGCGTCTGCTTGTAAGCGGCGACCGCGCTCGACATGCACAGGCGCGAGTTCGAGTCGAGGTTGTTCGTGCCGATCAGTCCCTTCACGAGCTTGTTGAAGACGTAATAGTCCTCGGTCAGCAGCTGCCCCGAGATGTAGAACGCGACCGAATCGGGCCCGTGCTCGTCGATCGCCGCGGCGAAGCGTTCGGCCGCGGTCGCGATGGCCGTGTCCCAGCCGACGCGTTCGCGCGCGAGGCCGCGCGCAGGGCGCAACTCCGGATGCAGCAGGCGGGACTCGGGCCGCGTGGTCAGGTGCAGCGTCGCGCCTTTCGTGCACAAGCGCCCGAAGTTCGCCGGATGCCGGGGGTCGCCGGCGACGCCGGTGACCCTTCGTCCGTCGTGCTCGATCACGACGCCGCAGCCGACGCCGCAGTAGGGACAGGTGGCTTTCGTCTTCATCGGGGGCTCCGCGTGAGAGGTCGCCGGTCTAGTGCCGGCTGAGCAGGAACAGCAGGATCAGGTTCAGCAGCAGGGACGCCGCGACAACGAGCTTCAGCGCGAGCCCCGGATTGCGCGCGACGAGCGGCGTGCGGCGCTGCTTTGCGAGCGGGCGGTGCGCGCCGCGCTCGAGCGCGAGGAGGAACTCCTCAGCGGTCTCGAAGCGCTCCTTCGCGTCGCGCGCGCACGCTTTCAGCAGCACCGCCTCGAGCCAGGCCGGCGTGTCCGGGCGGTAGCGCGTCGGCGGCACGGGTTCGCCGAAGCGCGGCCGCTGGAACGGCTCGACCTCGCCGTACGGGTACTTGCGGGTCAGCAGCTCGTACAGCGTCACGCCGCACGCATAGATGTCCGACGACTCGCTCGCCGCCTCGCCGGCGAAGAGTTGCGGCGCCATGTACGACGGCGTGCCGGGGTTGTTGATCTCGCGCAGGTCGTCGGCGTCGGACGCGGCGACGCCGAGGTCGAGAAGCCGCAGATGCCCGCCGCGGTCGAGATGCACGTTGTCGGGTTTGACGTCGCGATGGACGATGCCGAGCCGGTGCAGCGCGCCGACCGCGCGCAACAGCGCCGCGCCGATCGCGACGAGCTCGTGCGGCGGAAAGCGGTGGCCGCGCGCGAGCTTCGCCTTCAGCGTCTCGCCCTCGTGCCAGCTCATCAGGTAGTACAGGCAGCTGCGGCCCCCGGCGTCGGCGACCGTCGGGAAAGCCTGCGACGGCGCCCGCCGCGCGAGCCATTCCTCGCGCAGCAGCGCCGCGGCCGCCTCGTCGTCATCCGCGCCGGACCGCAAGGTTTTCATCACCAGCGCTTCGCCCGTCGCTTCGCGGGTCACGCGGTACAGCAAGGTCACCCGCGACTCGTGCAGCAGCGCGTCGACATGCAGGCCGTCGAGCACGTCGCCGGCCTTCAGCGGCGGCGGCAGCGGCAGGCGGCGGGCGCCCGCAAGCCGGTCGCGCAGGTTGTCCGGCGGCACCGTGACGACGTTCGTGACGAGCGCGGTGCAGTTGTCGGTCGCGCCGCGCGCGAGCGCTGCGAGCGTCAGGATGTCGGCGACGTCTTCGGCGTTCGCGTTGCGCTCGAGCAGTTCCGCGATCCCGCCGTCGCCGAGCGCGCCCCAGACGCCGTCGGTGACGAGCACGAAGCGGTCGCCCGCCATCAGTTCGCCGTCATCGAAGTCGACCGCGAGCTGCGCGTTCAGCCCGACCGCACGCCGCAGCACGTTGTCGAACTCCGGGTGATCCCAAGTGTGGTCCTCGGTGAGCCGGCGCAGTTCGCCGCCGCGGTACAGATACGCGCGCGAGTCGCCGACATGCGCGACGTGGTAGCGCCGGCCGCGCAGCACGAACGCGGTCAGCGTCGTCGCCATGCCGGCGTACTCGCGCGATTTCGCCGACTGCGCGAGCAGCCAGCGGTTCAACGCGCCGATCACGGTATCGAGCGACTTCTCGACGCTCCACGTGTCGGGCGTCGAAAAGTAGTCCGCGAGCAGCCCGCGCACCGAATATTCGGCCGCCTCGCGCCCGCGCGCATGGCCCCCGACGCCGTCCGCGATCGCGAGCAACATGCCCTTGTATTCAAGCAGCGCGCCGTCGGGCGTGACCGCACCGACGAAGTCCTCGTTCGCCGGCCGCAGCCCCTGCTGCGACGCGTGACCGAGCGTGATCTGGAGCGCTTCGCCTGCCGCACGCGTCGCGGGCGCCGCGAGGTCCGGCGCCGCCTTCGCCGGCGCGGTCGCCCTGAATCGCGTGCCCGCTTCGATGATCGTCGCCACGATGCGTCTCCCGGTTGGGCGTCAGATTTTCGCCGACGTCAGGTGCGCGGCGCCCCACGTCGTGCGCCAGCGCGTCTTCACCGACGACAACCCGGCGAGTGCCGCGAGCGCGAGCGCCGCGAAGATCAGGAAGCCGGGCTGATAGCTTCCGGTAGCCTGCTTCGCATAGCCGAGCGACGACGCGAGGTAGAAGCCGCCGACGCCGCCCGCCATGCCGACGAGACCCGTCATCACGCCGATCTCCCGGCGAAAGCGCTGCGGCACGAGCTGGAACACCGCGCCGTTGCCGAGGCCGAGCGCGAGCATCGCTGCGACGAACACCGCGAGCGCCATCCACGCCGCCGGCAGCCCGACGCTGACGATTGCGAGGAACAGCGCCGCGGCCACATACACGACCGACAGGCTGCGGATGCCGCCGATGCGGTCGGCGATCGCGCCGCCGACCGGCCGCACGAGCGAGCCGGCGAACACGCACGCGGCGGTGAAGTAGCCGGCCGTCTTCGCGTCGAGCCCGTACTGGGTATTGAAGTAGATCGTCAGCGACGACGCGAGGCCGACGAAGCCGCCGAAGGTCACCGCGTAGAAGAACATGAACCACCACGCGTCCTTGTCCTTCAGCACCTTGAAGTATTCCGCGAGCGGCTTCGCCGGCGGGCACTCGGGCGCGTCCTTCGCGACCGTGAGGTAGAACGCGAGCACGACGACGAGCGGGACCAGAGCCAGCCCGAACACGTTCGTCCAGCCGTACGCCGCGGCGAGCGCCGGCGCGACGAGGGCAGCGATCGCGGTGCCGGAGTTGCCGGCGCCGGCGATGCCGAGCGCGGTGCCCTGATGCTCGGGCGGATACCAGCGCGACGCGAGCGGCAGCGCTACCGCGAACGACGCGCCGGCGACGCCGAGGAAGACGCCCAGCAGCAGCGTCTGCTCGAAGCTGTCGATGCCTACCTGCCACGCGACGAACAAAGCAGCGATGACGACGACCTGGCCGATCGCGCCGGCAATCTTCGGCTTCAGGTGATCGACGAGCACGCCCATGACGATGCGCAGCACCGCGCCGGCGAGCACCGGGATCGCGACCATCAGCCCCTTCTGCGCGTGGTCGAGGCCGAGATCGGCGGCGATCTGCACGCCGAGCGGGCCGAGCATGACCCACACCATGAACGCGAGGTCGAAGTACAGGAACGCGGCGAGCAGCGTCGGCGGATGGCCCGCCTTGAAAAAGGCTCTGTTCATTTTCGGTTCTCCGTTGGCAATTGGGGTACTTCCTGTACAGCTCGCAGGGCGATGAGCCGCAGGCGTTATTCGCCTCATCGATAACGTCGCCTGGCGGAAGGCGCTGCGCTTTTCCGCCCTACGGTTCTCAAGCCTTCAGCAGCACGAGACCGTCGACGAGCTTCACGTCGAACGACTTTGTGCAGCCGACATCGGGGGCGAGCGCGTCGCCGCTCGCGAGCGCGATCTTCCAGCCGTGCAGCGGGCAGGTGACGTCGCGGCCGTGCACGATGCCCTGCGACAGCGGCCCGCCCTTGTGCGGGCACTTGTCGTGGATCGCGAACACCTCGTCGTCCGCGGTGCGGAAGACCGCGATGTCGCCGCTCGCGGACGGCACGACGCGGGCGCCGAGCACCGGAATGTCGTCGAGCGCGCAGACGCTCATCCAGCCCGGCTCTGCCGCGGCGGCGGGTTTGATCAGGGTCAGCGTTGTCATCGTCGTCATCCTCACACTTCCAGCGGCTGCATCGGCTGCAGCAGTTCGTACTCGCGCTTCGCCGGCACCGCGGCGTCGGGCTTGTAGCGCTCGGCCCACGGGTCCTCGTAGTCCTGCACCGCGTACAGCAGCCGCTCGTAGAGCGCACGGCGCGTCGCCGCGTCGTCGACGACCTGCTTCTTCACGTGCTCGAGCCCGACGCGATGCACGTAATGCACGGTGCGTTCGAGGTAGAAGCCCTCCTCGCGGTAGAGCTGCAGGAAGGCCGCCGAGTACTCGAGGACGTCCTCGCGCGTCACGACCTTACACAGGAACTGCGCGACTTCGGTCTTGATGCCGCCGTTGCCGGCGACGTAGAGCTCCCAGCCCGAATCGACGCCGATGACGCCGATGTCCTTGATGCCGGCCTCGGCGCAGTTCCGCGGGCAGCCCGACACCGCGAGCTTGACCTTGTGCGGGCTCCACATGCCGAACAGCATGCGTTCGAGATCGACGCCCATCGCCATCGAGCGCTGCGTGCCGAAGCGGCAGTGCTCGGCGCCGACGCAGGTCTTCACGGTGCGGATGCTCTTGCCGTAGGCATGGCCGCTCGTCATGCCGAGGTCCTTCCAGACCTTCGGCAGGTCGTCCTTCCGGATGCCGAGGAGGTCGATGCGCTGGCCGCCGGTGACCTTCACCGTCGGCACGTTGTACTTCTCGGCGACGTCGGCGATCCGACGCAGCTCGTCCGGCGTCGTCAGCCCGCCGAGCATCCGCGGCACGACCGAGTACGTGCCGTCCTTCTGGATGTTCGCGTGCGCGCGCTCGTTGATGAAGCGGCTCTGCGGGTCGTCCTTCGCCTCGTGCGGCCAGGTCGAGATCAGGTAGTAATTCAGCGCCGGGCGGCAGGTCGCGCAGCCGTTCGGCGTCTTCCAGGCCATCATGTTCATCGCGTCGGGAATCGACAGCAGCTTGTGCTCGCGGATCGCGCGGCGAACTTCGCCGTGCGACAGCTCCGTGCAGCCGCACACCGCCTTGTCGTGCGCGCTGACCGCCTGGTAGGCGCCTCCGACCGTCGACGCGAGGAGTTGCTCGACGAGGCCGGTGCAGGAGCCGCAGGAAGACGCCGCCTTCGTGTGCTTCTTCACGTCGTCGATCGTGAAGAGGCCCTTCTCCTTGATCGCCTTGACGATCGTGCCCTTGCAGACGCCGTTGCAGCCGCAGACTTCGGCGGTGTCGGGCATCGCCGCGGCCTTGTTCTCGCCCTTGTGGCCGGCGTCGCCCAAATGGTTCTGGCCGAACATCAGGTGGTCGCGGATCGGGCCGATGTCCTGACCGTCCTTCATCAGCTGGAAGTACCACGCGCCGTCCGCGGTGTCGCCGTACAGCACCGAACCGACGATGCGGTCGTTCCTGATGACGATGCGCTTGTAGACGCCGCCCTGCTTGTCGTGCAGCACGATCTCCTCGGCGTCCGCCCCGCCCGAGAAGTCGCCGGCCGAGAACACGTCGATGCCGGTGACCTTGAGCTTCGTCGACGTCACCGAGCCCTCGTAGCGGCCGATGCCGAAGTTCGCGAGGTGGTTCGCGCAGACTTTGCCCTGCTCGAACAGCGGCGCGACGAGGCCGTACGCGACGCCGCGGTGCGCGACGCATTCGCCGACCGCGTAGATGCGCGGATCGGTGATCGTCTGCATCGTGTCGGAGACGACGATGCCGCGCACGCGGCCTTCGCCGCAGTAGAGCCCCGCCGATTCGGCAAGCGCGTAGTTCGGCCGGATGCCCGCGGCGACGACGACGAGGTCGGCCGGGATCTCGCCGCCGTCCTTGAAGCGCACCGCGGCGACGCGGCCGCCGTCGGCCTTGTCACCTTCGCCTTCGACGAGCGCGTCGGTCTGCTTCGACAGCAGGAACTTCATCCCCTTCGCTTCGAGCGACGCCTGCAGCATGTCGGCGGCGGCGCGGTCGAGCTGGCGCTCCATGATCCAGTCCGCGAGATGCACGACGGTGACTTCCATGCCGCGCAGCATCAGTCCGTTCGCCGCCTCGAGCCCGAGCAGGCCCGCGCCGATAACGACCGCGTGCTTGTAGCGGCTCGCCGCGTCGATCATCGCCTCGGTGTCGGCGATGTCGCGATACGCGAGCACGCCGGGCAGCTCCTTGCCGGGGAAGGGCGGGATGAACGGCGTCGAGCCCGTCGCGAACAGCAACCGGTCGTATTCGGCCTCGGTGCCGTCTTGCGCCACGACGCGGCGGTGCACGCGGTCGATCTTCGTCACCATCCTGCCCGCATGGAGCGTGATGCCGTTGTCGCGGTACCAGTCGAGATCGTTGAGCATGATCTCCGGCAGCGTCATCTCTCCGGCGAGCACCGGCGACAGCAGGATGCGGTTGTAATTGCCGTGCGGCTCCGCGCCGAACACCGTGATGTCATAGAGGTCGGGCGCGAGTTTCAACAGCTCCTCGAGCGTGCGCATGCCGGCCATGCCGTTGCCGACCATCACGAGCTTCATCTTCTTCATATCGATCTCTCCTGCGGGTTCATCCGAGTATCGCAAGGCGAATGCCAGGTGCGCGCTTCGGACCTAACTCACTGAAAATTCGGAAAAATCGATTCCAAAGCGGGCGACCCTGAAGAATCGCCGCTGCCGCGGGGGCACCAGCACGGTGCAGGAAGCGCGATGCTGCACCACAGCACGACGCGACCGCGGTCAGGGATCAGGACGCGCGGTGTGCGAAGCGGGGAATCATCGAGAGAAAGAAACGGGGCCGCGCCATCAACGCGGCAACCCGATACGCCTCGGTGCGCGCCCGTCGGCTTCGCTCGGGACACGCTTGTCGAAGCCCTGCCGCCGCGCTTCGATCGCGCGCACGGCTGCTTCGGGTACCGGCTCAGGACTTGCGGCCGCTTCCCACGCGGTAGTGCGACTCGACGAGTTCGAGCGCCGCCGTCCACAGCGCGGAGGCGCCGCGTTCGATCGGCGGGCCGCAGCGCGACTTGACCTGTTCGAGCGACACGCTGCTCTCGATCCAGGTC
This sequence comes from Aromatoleum sp., assembly GCF_036675785.1. Classification (NCBI taxonomy): domain Bacteria; kingdom Pseudomonadati; phylum Pseudomonadota; class Betaproteobacteria; order Rhodocyclales; family Rhodocyclaceae; genus Aromatoleum; species Aromatoleum sp. Next base: position 36,043 of record NZ_JAKFEF010000061.1, on the reverse strand, counting down.
CCGCCGCCGGTCGCGACGTTGTGCAGCACCGGCTGGAAGCGGTCCAGCGCCTTCGCGAACTTCGCGTCGTCGGTTTCGCCGGCCTCGAACTCGAACCACAGCGCGCGAAGCTCGGTCGTCAGCCCTTCCGGCAGCAGGCCGAATATGCGCTCCGCCGCAGCCCGTTCCCGCTGCGCCTGCCCCGCCGGATCCGTGGGCTCGTGAAGCGGCATGTCTCCCGCATCGATCTCGACGATGTCGTGGATGAGCAGCATCTTGATGACGCGCAGCACGTCGACCGGTGCGTTCGCGTAGTCGGCGAGCACGATCGCGTACATCGCCAGATGCCACGAGTGCTCGGCGCTGTTTTCGCGCCGGGAGCGGTCGATCAGCGGCGAGCGGCGAATCACGCTCTTGAGCTGATCGATTTCCTTCAGGAAAGCGAGCCGGCGGTCGAGTTCGGAAACGTTCACGGGCTTTCTTCGCGGTTCGACGTGAAGGGGCGGCGAGTCTAGCACGCCGCGTCGCACGGCTTTGCGCGGCGGTCAGCGGCTGCGCGCTCCGCGCCGCAAGGAACGGAGCAGACGGGGGTCGTGCGCCAGCAGCGCGCGATGGACCTGCACGAGCGTCGCGCCGGCCGCGAGCCGCGCCTCGACTTCGTCGACCGAATCGATCCCGCCGACGCTGATCAGGCAGATCCGTGGATCGACAGCCTCCGACAGCGCGCGCAGAACCGCACAGACGTTTCGCCGGGCGCGCCGGCCCTCGGTCGATACGAGCAGCCCGTCGATGCCCGCGGCGACGAAAGCGTCGGCGACGCCGATCACCGAGGCGGCGTCACCGTTGAGCCATCGCGACGTCAGCTTGGCCACCAGCGGGAGCGGCCGCAGGCGATGGCGCGCGAGCCGGTTGCGTAGTTGCACCGCGGCTCCGGCAAGCGCCGCGAAGCGCGCCGGCGACGGACAATCGCGCCCGGGGTTGAGCGTCACGTAATCGGCACCCGCGTGGAACGCACGCAGCGCCCGCAGCCAGGCGTGCTCCGCGTCGTCCCAGCCGACGTGGCGCGGCTTGCCGATGCTGACGCCGCGACGCACGCCGTCCGCAGCCCGCCCGGAGAGCACCGGACAACGGTCCGCGGGGGTGAGCGTGCCCATTTCCACGGCACCGAAGCCGAGACGATGCGCGCCTTCGAGCAGGCGGCCGCGCCGGTCGAAACCGGCGGCAAGGCCGATCGGCGACGCAAAGCTCAACCCCATCGCGGCGACAGGGCCGAATGGCGGCGCTGCGTTTCCGTCGCCGTCGGGGCTTCTCGCGAGGCGCTGCAGGCGCGCCACCGCCCAGCGGGTGCGCAGCGCACGCGGCGTCAGCGGTGGCGCGACGGGGGGCATCACGCCGTGCAGAGACCGCTGCGCTCCCGCGCGAACGCACGCAGGAAGTCGAGGAGTGCGTCGACGGCCTCGTCGGCGACACCGTTGTAGAGACTCACGCGCACCCCGCCGACTTCCGGGTGCCCGCGGAGATCGTGCAGCCCGGCGGCTTCGGCGGCTTGCAGGAACGGCGGCGTCTGCGCCTCGCTGGCGAGACGGAAGCACGGATTGATGTGCGAGCGATGGGCGGGATCGACGGCGATCGCGTACGTGCCCTCGCCTTCCGCCAGCGCGGCGTACACCGCGTCGCTGCGCCGGCGCGCCGCCTCCGCCATCGCCGGGACACCGCCCTGCGCCGCGATCCAGTGCAGCATGCAATGCGCGACGAAGATCGGGAACACCGGCGGCGTGCACAGCCGCGAATCGGCGGCGGCCTGCGCCGCGTAGTCCATTACGCAGGGCGTTTCGGGCCGCGCCCGACCGAGAAGACGCTCGTCCGCGATGACGACCGTCAGGCCGGGCGTGCCGATCGTCTTCTGCGTCCCCGCATACACGAGCGACAGCCGCGTGAAGTCCAGCGGCCGCGTCAGCAGGTCCGACGTCATGTCCGCGACGAGCGGCACCGCCAGCGCGGGAAAATCGCGAAACTGGAGGCCGTCCGCGGTTTCATTGCTCGTGATGTGGCAGTACGCGGCGCGGGGATCGACCTGCCACTCTGCGACATCGGGAACGGCCGCGAACGCCCGCGCGGCGATCGACACTTCGGCGTAGCGCCTCGCCTCGGCGATCGCGCGGCGCGACCAGCAGCCGCTGTCGACATAGCTCGCGTGGCCCGCGGTGCCCAGGAGGTTCAGCGGCAGCAGCGCGAACTGCGCGCTGGCGCCCCCGGCGAGGAACAGCACGCGAAAACGGTCGGGGATGCCGAGCAGGCGGCGCAGGCAGGCCTCGGTCTCTTCCTGGAGGTGACGGAACGCCGGCGACGTGAAAGGCAGGCTCAGGATCGACGTCCGTCCGGGACGGCACGCGGCGGCGACCTCCGCGCCGACCTCGTCCGGCAAGGGGCCGGCGGCGGCGGAAAAGCTGAACCCCGGCGCGCCGCGCGGCGGCGCCGCTGCTTCAGCCGAACAGCGCCACGCCATGCGTGCCGGCCCCCATGAAGAACAGCACCGGGATCGACAGCATCGTGTTCACGCGCGCCGACAGGAAGGTCACGCGCGACGCACCCAGCCGCTCGTCGACCGACGCCGGCACGAAGCCCAGCACCCGCTTCTGGTGCGGCCACAGCACGAACCACAGGTTCGCCACCATCAGCGTCGCGATCCACATCCCGAGCCCGAGCGGCGCGAGCGCACCGTGCAGGCTCAGCGCGTCGCCGAGCCAGCCGCGCTGCCACAGAATGAGCGTGCCGCTACCCCAGGTCACCAGCGATGCATAGCGGAAGGCGCCGTGCTCGCGCTGCAGCAGCGCGCGCTGGCGCGGGCTGCCCGGGTCCGAGAGATCGGCCGCGGTGAGCGGCGCATAACGCGGTCGCGTCACCGCGGTCGCGTAGTTGTGCCCGATCCACACCAGCGCACCGAGAAAATGCAGCCAGCGTGCAACGACTTCGAACAGGACGCCTTCCATCTCGCGCTCCTTCAGCCCACCAGCCGCAGCAAGCCGGCAAGCACGGCCGTCAGCGCGACGCCGAGCAGCACCGTGACCATCGAGGAATCGAGCAGCCTACGCATGGTCGCCCGCTCCGATCCGCTGCAGCCGCGCGTTGCCTGCGGTGCGCATTACCAGCGGCACGACGGTGCGGCCCGGCGTGTGCGCGCGCTCGACCGCCTCAGTGATCAGGTGATGGTGCGGCGAACGCGAACAGGCCGGATCGGTGTTCGCGGCGTCGCCGGTCAGCAGGAATGCCTGGCAACGGCAGCCGCCGAAGTCGGTCTCCTTCTCGCTGCACGACCGGCACGGTTCGCGCATCCACTCGTCGCCGCGGAATTTGCGGAAAGTCGGCGATTCGTTCCACAGCCACGCAAGACTCTTCTCGCGCACCGTCGGGAAATCGAGCCCTTCGATCGCGCGCGCCTCCTGACACGGCATCGCCGCGCCGTCGGGCCCGATCGTCAGATGGATCGCGCCCCAGCCGTTCATGCACGCCTTCGGCCGCCCCTCGTAGTAATCGGGGATCACGAAGTAGATCGTCATGCGGTCGCCGAGGCGCTCGCGGGCTTTCTGCACTGCGCGCTCGGCCGCCTCGATCTGCGCGCGCGTCGGCATTAGCTCGTCGCGGTTCACCAGCGCCCAGTTGTAGTACTGGATGTTCGCGAACTCGAGGTAATCGACGCCGATGTCCGCCGCGAGCTCGAGGATGTCCGCGACCTGGTCGATGTTGTGGCGGAACACCGGCACGTTGAGCACCATCGGAAAGCCGTACGCCTTGATCATCCGCGCGACCTGCAGCTTCAGGTCGAACACGCGCGCGCCGACCAGCCGGTCCGTGAGCTCACGCTCGCTCGATTGCAGCGACAGCTGGATCTGCTTCAGGCCCGCCTCCTTCAGCCTCACGAGCCGCGCTTCGGTCAGCCCGACGCCCGAAGTGATCAGGTTCGTGTAGTAGCCCAGCGCGGTCGCGTCCGCGACGAGTTCCTCGATATCGTCGCGCAGCAGCGGCTCGCCACCGGTGAAACCGAGCTGCAGCGCGCCCAGCTCACGTCCCTCGCGCAACACCTGCTTCCATTCCGCGGTCGTCAGCTCTTCGCCCTTGCGGCGCGCGTAGTCCACCGGATTGCTGCACCACGGACATTTCAGCGGACACTCGTAGGTAAGCTCGAGCACCAGCCAGAGCGGCTTGCCCTGCCCGTCAAGCCTGACGACGGATCCATCCTTTGGCACGGAACACCTCCAGAAACTTATAGACGCCCGCGGCGACACGGTCGTCGTCGCCGGGATAGCGGCCCTGCATCGCCGCGATGATCGCAGCGGCGCTGCGGCCGTCGCAGTGCTCGATGATGTCCGCCGCCGTCCGGTTCAGCTTCACGATGCCCTCCGGGTAGAGCAGGACGTGGGCATCCTGCGTCGGCTCCCAGCGAAAGAGGTACATCGGATTGAGGCTGAAGCGGTCCCCGGCAGCAGGGGGGCTCGACTCGTTCATGCGCAAGACTCCTTCGCGCGACAAGGGCGGCGCGGCGCCGCCCCCGGTGTCAGCGCACGTAGACGTAGGCCGTCACTTCGAAACCAAGACGGATGTCGCAATACGCGGGATCGATCCACTCCATGGGCTGCCTCCTCGTTCGTCGATTGAGGGATCGGCCGGACGACCGATCCGCAGCCATCATCGCCGACCGGCCGCGGCGGCCGAATCCGGCGGATCAGGAGGCGGCCGTCGCACTCATCATGAAACGAAGGTCGCGAAAATCATGAGCTTCGCCGCGCCGGCGCGCCGCGTTGACGCGCGTCAAAGCGGGCGGCGTCGCACCGTTGAAATGGGTTCTGGAGGTCGCGGTCCACCGTGGAGGCGCGCTCGGAAACGTCATCGAGCCGGAACGACCGGCAACGCGAGCACCGGTGCAAGTTTGCGGGGCAGGCGAGGCGCGACCGGGCGCAGATTTCAGACGCCCGGTTCGGGATTCATTGACGACGAGCACGCTCGGCCTGCCGATATCCACGGAAGCTTCGCAGGGCACCCACCGCGGCGGTCCGAGCGGACCGCGTGACGTCTCAACCGCCGCGCTGACGCCTCGCCTCGAACAGGCAGACGCCGCTCGCGACCGACACGTTGAGGCTTTCGACAGTACCGAGCATCGGGATCTTCGCGAGTTCGTCGCAGGTTTCGCGCGTGAGTCGACGCAGTCCGTCGCCTTCGGCGCCGAGCACCCATGCGACCGGCCCCTTCTGGTCGATCTCGTACAGCGATTTCTCTGCTTCGCCGGTCGCGCCGACGACCCAGATGCCGGCGTCCTGCATCTCGCGCAGCGCGCGGGCGAGATTCGTCACGGTGATGTAGGGCACGCTGTCGGCTGCGCCGCTGGCGACTTTCGCCGCGGTCGCATTGAGGCCGACCGCACGGTCCTTCGGCGCGACGACCGCGTGCGCCCCCGCCGCGTCGGCGACGCGCAGGCAGGCGCCGAGGTTGTGCGGATCCTGCACGCCGTCGAGCACCAGGATCAGCGCGTTCTCGTCGAGCACTTCGAGCACGTCGGCAAGCTTCAGGTCGCGGCTGCGCGCATCGACACGGGCGACGACGCCCTGATGCCGCCGCGTGCCGACCATGCCGTCGAGGCGGTCGGCCTCGGCTTGGATCAGCCGGACGTTCTGCGACTCGGCCAGATGGACGACGTCCTTGGCCCGCGCGTCGGTGCGCGCGGACGACAGGTACAGCTCGAACACCGCGTCCGGATCCCGCCGCAGCTTGCCGAGCACCGCGTGGAAACCGTAGATCAGCCGCGAGTCGCTGCGGCTCTCCCGGCCGGTATCGCCGCCCGGCTCGCGCCGGCCACGCGGTCGCTGCCGCTCGTACGGCTCGATGTCGTCGGGCACCGGATCGGTTTCCCGCGGATGCGGCTCGGGCGAGCCGCGCTGGGGTCCTCTGCCGGGCGACGCGCGGTTGCCGGAAGTCCTGTCGTTCGAGGGTCTGGTGTTCGAAGGCTTGTTAGCCACGTTTTCCGCCTTTCTTGTTGCGTGCTTTCGGCTCGTCGGACGCCGGCGTGCCGGTCGCCTTCCGTCGTGCCTTGGGTTTATCGGACGCCGCGGTGTCGGCCGCCTTCCTGCTGGTTTCCGGTTGGTCGGAGGATGCCGCGCCGCTCCCTTTCCTGCTCTTGCGCGGCGATACCTCGCCCGCTTCCGCCGAAGCTTTCGCACGTTTCGGCTGGCGCGGTTTCACGTCGAGGCCGGCTTCCGCGGGCGCCGTCCGAGGCTTTGGGCCCTCGACCACGTCCGATTCGCCCGACGACGCACCTTCGTCACTCGCCGCGACGACGGTCTCCGGCGCCTCGAACTGCACCGAAGGTTCGAACACTGCGCCGCGCGCCTTCTTGCCGCGACGGCGGCGACGCCCGTCGACTGGTTCGCCGCCCGGCGCTGGCCCTTCCGCTTCCGCCCGGTCCCGCTCGGTCTTTCCGACCCGTTCGGTTGCGCGTTGCGGGGCCTCGAGCAGCCGGAAATCGATCTTCGTCGTCTCGAGGTCGACGCGGACGACCTGCACCCGCACCCGGTCCGAAAGGCGGTACCGCGTCCCGGTGCGCTCGCCGGCCAATTCGTGCCGCGTCTCGTCGAAATGGAAATAATCGCTGCCGAGGTCCGAGATATGGACCAGCCCTTCGATGAAGATGTCGTCGAGGGCGACGAAGAGGCCGAAGGGTACCACTGCCGACACGCTGCCGCTGAATTCCTCCCCGACCTTGTCCTGCATGTAATAGCACTTCAGCCAGGCAACGACGTCGCGCGTCGCGTCGTCCGCGCGCCGCTCGGTCGCCGAGCAGTGCAGGCCGATGTCGTCCCAGTCGCCGGCCTCGTAGGTCCGGTCCTCGAGCGCCGCCTTGATCGAGCGATGCACGAGCAGGTCGGGATAACGCCGGATCGGCGACGTGAAGTGCGTGTAAGCCTCGTACGCGAGCCCGAAATGACCGACGTTGTCGGGGCTGTACACCGCCTGGCGCAACGAACGCAGCATCACGGTCTGCAGCAGCTGCGCGTCGGGCCGGTCCTTGACCTTGTCGAGGATATTCGCGTAGTCGCCCGCCTTTGGTTCGTCGCCGCCGCCGATGCCGAGCCCGAACTCGGCGAGGAAACCGCGCAGCTTCTCGAGCTTCTCCGGCGTCGGCCCCTCGTGCACGCGGTACAGCGCCGGGTGCTCGCGCTTTTGCAGGAAGTCGGACGCGCAGACGTTCGCCGCGAGCATGCACTCCTCGATCAGCCGGTGCGCGTCGTTGCGCACTTCGGGCACGATGCGCTCGATCTTGCCCGCGTCGTCGAAAATCATCCGCGTCTCGGTCGTCTCGAAGTCGATTGCACCGCGCTTCGCGCGCGCCTTCAGCAGCACGCGGAACAGCTTGTCGAGGGTCTCGAGGTGCGGAAGCAGCGCGCCGAGCTCTTCGCGCACGACCGCGTCCTGGCCGTACAACGCGGCGGCGACTTTCGTGTATGTCAGGCGCGCATGCGAGAACATCACGGCCGGGTAGAAGCGATAGGCCTTGATTGCGCCCGTCGGCGAGATGCTCATGTCGCAGACCATGCACAGGCGTTCGACCTGGGGATTCAGCGAGCACAGCCCGTTGCTCAACTTCTCGGGCAGCATCGGGATCACGCGCCGCGGGAAATACACCGAGTTGCCGCGATCCTCGGCGTCCGCGTCGAGCGCGCCGCCCGCCTGCACGTAGTGCGACACGTCGGCGATCGCGACGATCAGCCGGTGTCCGCGCCCCTGGCGCTCGCAATACACCGCGTCGTCGAAATCCTTCGCGGTTTCGCCGTCTATCGTCACGAGCGGCAACTGCGTGATGTCTTCGCGCCCCGCCCGGTCCTTCTTGCGCACTGTCAGCGGCAACTTGCGCGTCTCGGCCTTCGCCTCCGACGAAAACTCGTACGGGAGTTCGTGCTTGCGCAGCGCGATCTCGATCTCCATGCCCGGATCGGCGTAGTTGCCGAGCACTTCGACGACCTTACCGATCGGCTGCGCGAACTTCGTCGGCTGGACCAGGAGTTCGACGGTGACGACTTGCCCGGGCGTCGCCTTCTTTCCCCCCGGCGCCAGCAGGATGTCCTGAGCGATGCGCCGGTTCTCCGGCACGACGATCAGCACGCCGTGTTCGTTGAGCACGCGCCCGACGATGCGCGTGTTCGCGCGCTCGAGGATCTCGACGATCTTGCCCTCCGGGCGGCCGCGCCGGTCGGTGCCGGTAACGCGCGCGATTACGCGGTCGCCGTGCAGCACCTCGCGCATTTCCTTCGGCCCGAGAAATACGTCCGGCTGCTTGTCCTCGCGGATCAGGAACCCGAAGCCGTCGGCATGACCCGACACGCGGCCCCGGATGAGGTCCGCCTTGTCCGGCAGCAGGAAAGCGTGGCGGCGATTGCGGATGATCTGGCCATCGCGCTCCATCGCCCGCAAGCGGCGCTCGAACAGCGGCGCCTCGTCCTCGGTGACGACGAGCGCCTCGCAGATGTCGTGGAACTCGAGCGGCACGCCGCGTTCGGCGAGTATCTGCTCGACGTATTCGCGGCTCGGCAGCGGATGTTCGTATTCCGCTGCCTCCCGGTCGTAGAACGGATCGGCGCGGCGGACCGCGCTCGGCTCGCCGCGCCCCGCGGGCGACGGCGCCCCACCGGGCTCGGCGGTTTTGTTTTTTGCTTTTTTGCTCATTGACATTCTCTGATTCTTTCTTATAATGCGCGCTCTTGCCCAGATGGCGGAATTGGTAGACGCACTAGTTTCAGGTACTAGCGCCGCGAGGCGTGGAGGTTCGAGTCCTCTTCTGGGCACCAGTTCTGCAGGAAAGCCGACCATGCGTCGGCTTTTTTGTTTTTCCGACCGGTTCCTTGCCCGATCCCTTTCTTCCGGTTGTCTCCCTGGCGTAGGGCGTCGTTGCGGGCGAGACGCGTCCTGCGACCGATACCAAGCTGCTTTTCCGCAGCGCGGCTTGCCGGTATACTCCCGTCGCTTGCCCAGATGGCGGAATTGGTAGACGCACTAGTTTCAGGTACTAGCGCCGCGAGGCGTGGAGGTTCGAGTCCTCTTCTGGGCACCAGATCCAAGCAAAAGCCGGTCATTCGACCGGCTTTTGCTCTTTGCGGAGCAGGTTTATCCACCCGCCCTCAGACCCCGAACGGGTGACGGCGCAGAATCGTCTCGTCACGTTCCGGGCCGGTCGAGATCACGTCGATCGGGATCTCGCAGATTTCCTCGATCCGGTGCAGATAGGCGCGCGCCTCCTGCGGCAACGCATCCCAACTCTGCGCGCCGAACGTCGTGCCGCGCCACCCTGCCATCGTCTCGAAGATCGGTTCGCAGCGCACGACCTCTTCCGCGCCCATCGGCAGCAGGTCGATGCGCTGGCCGTCGAGCATGTAGCCGGTGCAGAGTTTCAGTTCGTCGAGACCATCAAGGACGTCGAGCTTCGTGATGCACAGCCCGGTCACACCATTGATGATGATCGAGCGCTTCAGCGCGGCGAGGTCGAGCCAGCCGCAGCGACGCTTGCGGCCGGTCACCGTGCCGAACTCCCGCCCCTTCTTCGACATCTGCTCGCCCGGCGTGCCCGCGGTTTCGATATCGAGTTCGGTCGGGAACGGCCCGCCGCCGACCCGCGTGCAGTACGCCTTCGTGATGCCGAGGACGTAATGCAGCCGTCCCGGACCCACTCCGGCGCCGGCAGCGGCCTGGCCGGCGACGCAATTGCTCGACGTGACGAACGGGTAAGTCCCGTGGTCGATATCGAGCAGCGTACCTTGGGCGCCCTCGAACAGCAGGCTGCCGCCCGACTTGTTCACGGCATACAGTTCCGCCGACACATCGGCCACCATCGGCCGGATCTCTTCGGCATCGGTCATCGCCTCTTCGAAGACGGCATCGAAGCCGACCGGATCGGCGCCGAGATGCTGCGTCAGCACGAAGTTGTGATAGTGGAGGTTCGCACGCAGCTTCTCGGCAAAGCGTTCGCGGTCGAACAGGTCATACACCCGCAACGCTCGCCGGGCGACCTTGTCTTCGTACGTGGGCCCGATGCCCTTGCCGGTCGTGCCGATCCTGTCGGAAGCCGCCTTCGCGGCCTCGCGCGCACGGTCGAGCGCCGAGTGGTAGCCGAGAATCAGGGGGCAACCCGGGCTGATGCGCAGCCGGTCGCGGACCTTGATGCCTCCCGCCTCGAGCGTACGGATCTCGGACAGCAGGTGATGCGCGTCGAGCACGACGCCGTTGCCGATATAACAGGCCACGCCCTCGCGGACGATCCCGGACGGCACCAGATTCAGCTTGTATTCATTCTCGCCGACCACGAGCGTGTGACCGGCATTGTGACCACCCTGAAAGCGGACTACGCCGCGCGCGTGATCGGTGAGCCAGTCGACGATCTTGCCCTTGCCCTCGTCGCCCCACTGCGTGCCGACAACCACTACGTTCTTTGACATTTACCTCAATCTCCCTGCAGCGCCTCGACCGTCCAGCGGCCGTCGCGCCTGATCAGTTGCCGGTCGCAACCGGCTTCATTCCAGCTACCGTCATGCCCGGGAAGCGCCGTCATGACGACTTCGCCCTGCGCACGCAATTGATTGATGACGTCCGGCAATGCGCCATCGGCCCCCGCCAGCGGCGCGAGGATGGCGCCGCTCTGCGCCGGATCGGGCAGATGCGCCGCGAGTTCGCGCAGATCGAGACTGAAGCCGGTCGCCGGCCGACCACGACCGAAGGCGTCGCCGATGCGGTCATAACGCCCGCCGAGCGCGAGTGCGGCCGGAGAGCTCCCGCCGTAAGCGGCGAACACGACCCCGGTGTGGTAATGGTAGCCGCGCAGGTCGGCGAGATCGAAGCTGATCGGCAGGTCGCCGAGCGCGTGGGCCAACCGGGTCAGATCGTCGAGGGCCGCGCGGATCTCGCCGTCGTCCGGCAGCCGCGCACGGGCTTCGTCGAGGACGTCGACGCCGCCATAGAGTCCGGGCAGCGCCAGCAGCGCCGAGCGCACCGGTTCGGCCACATCGGCGACGAGTTCGCGCAATCCGGGAAGATCCTTCGCCTGCAGCAAATCGAAGAGGTTTTCTTCACGCTCGGGCACCAGGCCGGCACGCGCCGCGAGCACCCGGAACAGTCCGACGTGCCCGAGGTCGATCCGACTCGCCGGTACCTCGGCGAGTCGCATGACTTCGGCCAGCAGCCGGACGACTTCGATGTCCGCGTCGAGGCCGGCATGGCCGTACAGCTCGGCGCCGAGCTGCAGCGGCTCGCGCGTCGCGGTCAGGGTCGAGGGCAAGGTGTGCAGGACGCTGCCGCAATAGCACAGCCGCGACACGCCGCGGCGATTGAGCAGGTGCGCGTCGATTCGTGCGACCTGCGGCGTCATGTCCGCGCGCACACCCATCGTGCGCCCCGAAAGCTGATCGACGAGCTTGAAGGTCCGCAACTTCAGGTCCTGCCCCGCACCGGTCGTCAGCGAATCGAGATATTCGAGCAGCGGCGGCACGACGAGTTGGTAGCCGTGCGCGCGGAACGCGTCGAGCAACCGGCGGCGCAGACGTTCGATCTTGTCCGCCTCGCCCGGCAACGCGTCCTGGATGTGATCGGGAAGAACCCAGCGCATGATAGTCAGGAAAACGTGAACAACAGCAGCGTGCCGATGAGCATGGACGTCAATCCGATGAACCGGATCTGGCCGTCCGCGAGCTGGGCGAGCCGCAAAAAGGTGTCGCGCCAGGCTGCCGGCGCGATAAAGGGAAGAAGGCCTTCGATCACCAGCATCAGCGCGAAGGCCATCAGTAGCGTCTGGGCCATCCGGTCAGTTCTTCGTTCCGCCGCCGGCATTCTTCAGGAACCTGAAGAACTCCGAGCTCGGATCGACGACCATCAGGTCGCTCTTGTTCGCGAAGCTTTCGCGATAGGCCTCGAGACTGCGGTAGAACGCGTAAAAATCCGGGCTCTGGCCGTAGGCTTCCGCATAGATCGCCGTCGCCTTCGCGTCGCCTGCACCCTTGGCGCGCTGGGCCTCGCGGTATGCTTCGGCAACGATGACCTCGCGCTGGCGGTCCGCATCGGCGCGAATCTTCTCGGCGATCGCCGCGCCTTCTGAGCGCAGTTCGTTCGCGACCCGCTTGCGCTCGGCCTCCATGCGGCGGTAGACCGACTCCGACACTTCGAGCGGCAGGTCGACACGCTTGAGGCGCACGTCGAGGATCTGGACGCCGATCTTGCGCGCATCCTGGTCGGCGCGCGTCCTCATGTCTTCCATGATCTGGTCGCGCTCGCCGGACACGACGTCATGCACCGTGCGCCGGCCGAACTCCTCGCGCAGGCCGGCATTCACGGTCTGCAGCAGCCGGGTGCGGGCACGGGCCTCGTCGCCGGCGACCGACACGTAGTACAGCTTCGGGTCGATGATCCGCCACTTCACGAAATGGTCGACGAGCACGTTCTTCTTTTCGGCGGTGATGAAGCGCTCCGGCTCGGGCGTGTCCATTGTCAGGATCCGGCGGTCGAAATACCGCACGTTCTGAATCATCGGCCACTTGAAGTTCAGCCCCGGCTTGTCGATGACATCCTTGACTTCCCCGAGTTGGAAGACGACCGCGAACTGGCGCTGATCCACCGTGAACAATGTCATCGACGTGAGCGCGATGAAAAAGAGCAGTACGCCCGCAATGATCGGCATCTTGTCACGCATCACCGCTCTCCCCGCTCACGGTCACGCAGCAGGTCGCGGCTGCGCAGATCCAGCGAAACATCGGGGCGCGGATTCGGCGCCGGCGCGACCGGCGGCGCCGCGGACGACGAATCGGCCGGAGCCGGCGGATTGACCGTGGCCTGCATCAGCTTGTCGAGTGGCATATACAGCAGGTTGCCGCTGCCCTTCGTGTCGACCATCACCTTGCTGCTCCTCGACATCACTTGCTGCATGGTCTCCAGATACATCCGCTCTCGCGTGACTTCCGGCGCACGACGGTATTCGGCGTACACCTGATCGAAGCGGCTCGCTTCACCTTCGGCATTCGCGACGACCCGCTCGCGATAGGCGTTCGCCTCCTCGATCAGGCGGGAAGCCGTGCCGCGAGCCCGGGGAATCACGTCGTTCGCATAGGCCTCGCCTTCGTTGCGCAAACGCTCGCGATCCTGACCGGCCTTCACTGCGTCATCGAACGCCGCCTGCACCTGCTCCGGCGGCTGTGCGTTCTGCATCGTCACGCGGCTGACGAGGATGCCTGTGTCGTAGCGATCGAGAATCGTCTGGATCGACTCGTGAGCCGACGCGGCGATCTGCTCGCGCCCTTCATAGAGCACGAAATCCATCTTGCTCTTGCCGACGATTTCCCGCATCGCGGTTTCCGCGGCCTGGATCACCGATTCGTCCGGGAAGCGGTTGTTGAACAGGTAGTTCTCCGGGCTCTTCAGCACGTACTGCACGGCGAACTGGATGTTGATGATGTTCTCGTCATCGGTGAGCATCAGCGCCTCGCGCAGCACCTTGTTGCGCTCGGAGCCGCGGTAGCCGACTTCGACCGTGCGGACGCCGGTGAGGTCGACGATCTCGCTGCTCTCTATCGGATACGGCAGGCGCCAGCGCAGGCCCGGTTCGGTCGTCTGCGCATATTCGCCGAACCGCAGCACGACCCCGCGCTGGTTCGCGTCGACGATGTAGAAGCCGCTCGCGAACCAGACGACGAGAATCAGGACGAGCAGTGCCCCGATGCCCCCGCCGAACTGCCGGAACGAGATCTGAGGCATTTGCGGACCGCCGCCGTTGCCGCCCCCACCGGTATTGCGACCGCCCCGACGCCCGCCGAACAGGCCGGCAAGACGCTGATTGAAATCGCGCCAGATATCCTCGAGATCGGGCGGCCCCTGATTTCCGCCGCGCTTGCCGTCGTCGCGCTTGCCGTCGTCGTTCCCCTGGTTGCCCCAGCGTGGGTCATTCAATGACATTAGAACGCCTGTAATCACGATTGAATAGGATTGGTATCGATGGACTGCGGCGGCGATCCGTCCGGATCATCAGCAACGGCCGCTTCGCGGGCTGTTTCGGCCAAAGCGTCCCTGAGCAGTTCCAGCCCGCCTCCCGTCCTGGCGCTCAAAAAAACGCGGACGATCTTACCATACTCGTCCCGAATGACCGCCGGAGCCGCCTGGGTCAGATCGATCTTGTTCATCACCATGATCTGCGGCACGTCACCCGCGCCGATCTCGGCCAGCACCCGGTCGACCGCATCGATCTGCGCCTCCCGGTCTTCGCTCGCGGCATCGACGACATGCAGCAGCAGGTCGGCGCTCGCAGTTTCTTCGAGCGTCGAATGGAAAGCGGCCACCAGCGCGTGCGGAAGATCGCGGATGAACCCGACGGTGTCCGACAGCACCACGTTCCCCGCCTCGCCGACGTACAGCCGCCGCGACGTCGTGTCGAGCGTGGCGAAAAGCTGGTCGGCCGCGTAGGCGCCGGCCTTCGTCATCGCATTGAACAACGTGGACTTTCCGGCGTTCGTGTAGCCGACGAGCGACACGGACAGCACGTTGCGTCCCGCGCGGCCACGGCGGCGCACGCGCCGCTGTTTCTCGATGCGGGCGAGGCGCTCCTTCAGGACCTTGACACGCTTGCCGAGCAGGCGGCGATCGGTCTCGAGCTGCGTCTCCCCGGGACCGCGCAGGCCGATGCCGCCCTTCTGGCGCTCGAGGTGAGTCCAGCCGCGCACGAGGCGCGTCGACAAATGATCGAGCTGAGCGAGTTCGACCTGGAGCTTGCCCTCGTGGCTGCGCGCCCGCTGCGCGAAGATATCGAGAATCAGCGCTGTGCGGTCGATGACGCGGCACTCGAGCGCACGCTCGAGGTTGCGCTGCTGCGCCGGCGACAGCGCATGATTGAAGATCACGATATCGGCGTCATGAGCGCGAAGCGCTGCGCCGATCTCGTCGACCTTGCCACTGCCGGCGAACAGCGCCGAATCCGGCTTCGCACGTCGTCCACCGACGACGGTCTCGACGCTCGCCCCCGCGCTGGCGGCGAGGAGCTTCAGCTCCGAAAGTCGTTCGTCGAGCGCCCCCTGATTCAGGTCGAGTTGGACGAGAACCGCCCGCTCTCCCGAATCAGGACGCTCGAACATGAGTTCTCGATGCGGCCGGCCAACGCCGGCCGGGGGTGTGTCGGTCAGCTATTGCCTTCACCCGGGTCCTGCTGCTGGATATTGACCGGACGGGCCGGGACGACGGTCGAGATCGCGTGCTTGTAGACCATCTGGGTGACGGTGTTCTTCAGCAGGACGACGTACTGATCGAAGGACTCGATCTGGCCCTGCAATTTGATGCCGTTGACGAGATAGATCGCCACCGGCACGTGCTCCCTGCGCAGCGTGTTCAGAAACGGGTCTTGTAGAAGTTGCCCTTTGTTGCTCATGTTAAACCTCGGAAACTTATAGTTATGTGAATGTAAAGGATTTCATGCTGCACTGCCACATCAGCGAGCAGGTCCTCCCGGCGTGGATTCATTCTTTCCCAGCGAACGGATTGTGCGCAGTTCGGAATTGTATCCGCAACGGCGTCCCCTGCAGTTTGAATGCCTCGATGAAGGTGCGTTCGAGAAACCGCGTATACGACGCGGGGATGTGATCGAGTGCCGCACCATGGATCACGACAACGGGAGGATTGTTCCCGCCCTGATGCGCATAACGCATCTTCGGCCGGAAGATGCCGTGGCGCGGCGGCGCCTGTTTCGCTAGCGCGGCCTGCAACGTGCGCGTGAGCCGCGGCGTCGACAGATTGATCATCGCGGCGGCATACGCCGCGTCGACCGACTTCATCACGCTCGCGACGCCGGCGCCCTTCAGCGCGGAAATGTAATGGAAGCGCGCGAACGACAGGAAATTCAGCTTGCGCGCGATGTCCTGCTTGACGAGCTCGCGCCGGTAATCGTCGACGTCGTCCCATTTGTTCACCGCGACGACGAGCGCGCGACCGGCGTCGAGGATGAACCCCGCGATGTGGGCGTCCTGCTCCGAGATGTCCTGCGAGGCGTCAAGCACGAGAACGACGACGTTCGACTGTTCGATCGCCTGCAGCGTCTTGATCACCGAGAACTTCTCGACCGCCTCGAACACCTTGCCGCGCCGGCGCAGACCCGCGGTGTCGATCAGCGTGTAACGGGCGCCGCCGCGCTCGAACGGAATGGCGATCGCGTCGCGCGTCGTGCCCGGCATGTCGAACGCGATCACCCGCTCTTCGCCGAGCAGGCTGTTGACGAGCGTCGATTTGCCGACGTTCGGGCGGCCCACGATCGCAATTCGCGGCGAGCGGCCTTCCTCGTCGTCCGGTTCGACGTCCTCCGGAAAGGCGCCGAGCACGAGGTCGACAAGCTGCTTGATGCCGTCGCCGTGCGCGGCCGACACCGGCAGCGGGTCGCCAAGGCCGAGCGAGTGGAAGTCCGCGGCGACCAGCGTCCGCTCCATGCCTTCCGACTTGTTGACGACGAGATAGACCGGGCGGCCGGCACGGCGCAGGCGCGCGGCGATCTGCTCGTCGTGGGGCGTCAGCCCGGCACGGCCGTCGACCATGAACAACAGCACGTCGGCCTCGGCGATTGCCTGCTCGGCCTGCCGTGCCATCTCGTGCATGATGCCGTCCTTGGCGACAGGATCGAAACCGGCCGTATCGACAACGAGGTAATCGCGCTCACCGACGCGCCCGATGCCGTAATGGCGGTCGCGCGTCAGGCCCGGCTGGTCGGCGACCAGCGCGTCCCGGGTCTTCGTCAAACGATTGAACAGCGTGGATTTACCGACATTGGGTCGGCCAACCAGAACGATGGTGGGTTTCAAGCGCTCATTCCCGTCTAGCGGGCCTCAAAGACGTGGATGCCGCCGTCGCGCGCCTGGACGACGAATCCCTGCGAGCCGAATCGGCGCGGGTCGGCGACGATCGCGATCTTGCCGACGCGAGCCCGCGCGGCGAACGCTCCCGTCTCCCGGTTCAGCAAATGGACATAACCTTCGGCGTCGCCCACGGCGACGAAGCCGTCGACGACGACAGGACGCGTGACGTTGCGTCGCGCGAGCGCGTCCTGTTTCCATACGCTCGCGCCGGTGGACGCGTCGAGCGCATGGACCGCGCCGGCGTCGTCAGTGATGAATACGGAGCGGCTGTCCCGGTCCATGCCGACGCTGCTGGAAAACTCCCGCGACCACAGCCCGTTGCCGTTGGCGGCATCGAAGCAGGCGGCGCGCCCCTGATACGCGACCGCGCAGATCTCGCGACGGCCGAGGACGGGCGTGCCGGCGATGTCCGCGACGCGTTCGAGCTCGGTGGCACCGCGCGGGGTCGCGACGGTCAGCTCCCACAGCGGGCCGCCGTTCGCGAGGTTGATCGCGACCAGCTTGCCGCCGGGATACCCGACGATCGCCGCGTTGCCTTCGACAGTGATACCGGCATAGCTTCGCAGCGCGAGCGGCGGCACCGGGCGCTGGAACACCCAGCGACGCGTTCCGTCATTCGCATCGAAGCCGATCAGCCGGCTGTCGGACGCGCGGACGACGACGACGGACTCGCCGATCGCCGGCGGCGCGAGGACTTCGGCGCCGGCCGGGGCGCGCCAGCGCTCCCCGCCGGTCGTGGCGTCGAGCGCGACGATGTCGCCGCCGGCCGTCACGACGACGGCGAGACGACCATTGCTGCCGACGCCCGCCGACAACCGCTCGCCGGTCTTGACGCTCCAGACTGTCCGGCCGTTCTCGTAGCGCGCGACGGTGCCGTCGTGGGCGGCAGCATAGATCGCGTCATCGATGATTGCCGGCTGGAAGACGTACGGACCCGAGTCGCCGACGCGCGCCTGCCAAAGCGTCTGCAGTTGTGCCGTCGGCTCGACTGCCGTGAGCGCTGCCGCTTTCGGCTCCGACGAGGAAAAGGGATTCAGCGAGGAGCAGCCGGAAAGAACGAGCGCGCCGGCACACGCTAGGGCGAAGACGACCTTCTTCATCGCTCAGCCTCCGAGGGACTGCGACTTGACGCGCACGACTTCGCGCAGCGTCTGCGCCCCTTCGCTCTCGCCCTGCCCGATCGCGTCCAGCGCCGCCTGGTAAGCAGCCCGCGCTTCGACCGGCTTGCCGTTCGCCGCCAGCACGTCGCCGCGCAGATCTTCGAAACGCGCCTTCAGCGTCGCGACCGGAGCCGCTTCGAGACGCGCGAGCGCCTCCGCGTGCGCGCCCTCGTCGAGCAGCACGGCCGCGAGGCGCAACCGGGCGATGTCCCTGAACGCGGCGTCGCCGCCGTTATCGGCGAGCCATTCGAGCTGTGCGCGGGCATTGCGCGCATCGCCCTGCGAGAACTGGACGCCGGCCGACAGGAGCGCCGCCATCTCAGCATACGCCGAGCCGGAATGCTTCTCGATGATCTGGCCGGCCGCTTCCCGCGCCTTCTGCGCGTCGCCCTGCTCGGCCGCCTGCTGCACGACGAAATACAGCTCGCCCGCCTCCGACGCCTGCTTGTTCTGGTACCAGCGGAACCCCTGCCAGCCGACCGAAGCCAGCGCTGCGGCAACCGCGAGCGCGGTCACGAATTTCCCGTTCTGCGCCCACCACGCTCGGAGTTCGGAAATCTGTTCCTGTTCTTCCAGGTCATAAACCGCCATCTTCTTCCTCTTCTTCCACGAACAGATATCCGGCCGCCGCATCGGCGAGGCCGTCGAGCGAAACCCGCTGCTGCCCGCCCGGCCCGCGCAGCGGCTTGAGTCCGACTTCGCCCGCGGCCGCCTCGTCCTCGCCGATCACGACGGCAAGCGACGCGCCGCTGGCATCGGCCTTTTTCATCTGGGACTTGAAGCTGCCGCCGCCGCAGTGCGTCAGCACCGCGAACCCGTGGCCGCGCAGCGCTTCGGCGGCGCGGAACGCGAGCCGCTGCGCCTGTTCGCCGGCGTGCACGACATAGACGTCCGGCTGCGCGCGCTCGGGCTCGCCGCCGCTTTCGCTCCACAGCGCGAGAAGGCGCTCGATGCCCATCGCGAAGCCCGCAGCCGGGGCGGGCCTGCCGCCGAGTTGCTCGACGAGACCGTCGTAACGGCCGCCGGCACACACCGTGCCCTGCGCACCGAGCCGCGTCGTGACCCACTCGAACACCGTGCGGTTGTAATAGTCGAGCCCGCGCACGAGGCGGTGATTGATGCGGAACGGAATGCCCGCGTCCTTGAGCAGTACCTGAACGCCTTCGAAGTGCGCGAGCGACTCCGCCCCGAGGAAGTCGAGCAGCTTCGGCGCCTGGTCGACGAGATCCTGGAGGTCCGGATTCTTCGTATCGAGGATGCGCAGCGGATTCGTGTGCAGGCGGCGCTTGCCGTCCTCATCGAGCCGCGCGCGATGCGTCTCGAGATAGGCGACGAGTTCGGCACGGTGGCGGGCACGCTCGTCCGACGAACCGAGCGAGTTGAGTTCCAGCCGGACGTCCTCCAGCCCGAGGTCGTCCCAGAGCCGCGCGCACATCAGGATGTGTTCCGCGTCGATGTCCGGCCCGTCGAAGCCGAGCGCCTCGACCCCGATCTGGTGGAACTGCCGGTAACGTCCCTTCTGCGGCCGCTCATGCCGGAACATCGGCCCCTGGTAGTAGACCCGCTGCGCGCCCGCATGCAGCAGCTTGTGCTGGATTGCCGCGCGCACGCAGGACGCCGTCCCCTCCGGGCGCAACGTCAGCAGTTCGCCGTTCAATGCATCCTCGAACGAATACATCTCCTTTTCGACGATGTCGGTGACTTCACCGATCGCGCGCCTGAACAGCGGCGTCGGCTCGACGATCGGCATGCGGATCGGGCGATAGCCGTAGCTGCGCAGCCAGTCGCGGACGATGTCCTCGAAATGCTCCCACGCCTCGGCCTCGTCCGGCAGGATGTCGTTCATCCCGCGCACCGCCTGCAGCGGCTGGTTCATCTGTTTCTTTTCTGTCATATCCCGACGGATCAGCCCGCCTTTCTGGTGTATCGCGTCGTGACGTAGTCGTCGACGATCGCCTTGAATTCCGCGCCGATGTTGTCACCGCGCAGCGTCATGCGCTTCTCGCCGTCGATGAACACCGGGGCGGCCGGGCTCTCCCCGGTGCCCGGCAACGAGATGCCGATGTTCGCGTGCTTGCTCTCGCCGGGTCCGTTGACGACGCAGCCCATGACCGCGACCGTCATGGTCTCGACGCCGTCGTACTGCTCGCGCCACACCGGCATTTGTTCGCGGACATACGACTGGATGCCGGACGCGAGCTCCTGGAAGAAGGTGCTCGTCGTGCGGCCGCAGCCGGGGCAGGCGACGACCATCGGCGTAAAAGCGCGCAGCCCCATCGTCTGCAGGATCTCCTGCGCGACGACGACTTCCTGCGCGCGGCTGCCGTTCGGCTCCGGCGTCAGCGAGATGCGGATCGTGTCGCCGATGCCTTCCTGCAGCAGCACCGCGAGCGCCGCCGTCGACGCGACGATTCCCTTCGAGCCCATGCCGGCCTCGGTCAGCCCGAGGTGCAGCGGGTAGTCGCAGCGCGACGCGAGCTCACGATAGACCGCGATCAGGTCCTGCACGCTCGACACCTTCGCCGACAGGATGATGCGGTCGCCGCCGAGACCGTATTCCTCCGCCTTCGCCGCCGACTCCAGCGCGGAAACGATCAGTGCTTCGCGCATCACCGCCGTCGCGTCCCGCGGCTGCGCGAGTGTCGCGTTTGCATCCATGACGCGCGCGAGCACGGACGGATCGAGGCTGCCCCAGTTCACGCCGATCCGCACCGGCTTGTCGTATTTGCATGCGATGTCGACGATCGCCGCGAACTGCGGGTCGCGCTTCGCTCCCGCGCCGACGTTGCCGGGGTTGATGCGGAGCTTCGCCAGCGCCTCGGCGCACGCGGGGTGATCGGCGAGCAGCTTGTGGCCGTTGTAGTGAAAATCGCCGACCAGCGGTACATCGACGTTCAGCGCGAGCAGGCGGTCGCGAATCAGCGGGACCGCCCTCGCTGCGGCTTCGTTATTCACCGTGAGGCGGACGATCTCCGAACCGGCGCGCGCAAGCTCGGCGATCTGCATCGCCGTGCCGAGGACGTCGACGGTGTCGGTGTTCGTCATAGACTGCACGACGATCGGAGAATCGGAGCCGATGTTCACTCGGCCCACCCTGACCTGGCGCGTCGGACGACGGGCCAGCGCGCCCGAGGTGGGCCCCGAAGAAAGGTTCGTTGCCAATTTCAGCTCACTGCACGGTCAGTCTTGCAACACTGACGCGGATATGGGGGGGCAGATCGACCGCTTTCCCCTGATATTCGAGACCGACCTCGCGGGCATTGCCGATGACGAGGCCGAACGGAGGCTTGCCTTGCACGGTGCGCGAAGTACCGGCGGCATTGACGCCCGAATAGAGAACCGAGCCGCTCGCGTCCCGCACCTCGACCCAGGACTCGCCGGAGAAGCGGAAAGTGAGATGGGAGGCACCGGACCGGGCTGTGGGTGCGCCGGCTTCGGAGGTTGGCGCAGCGGCCGGGGCTCCGGTTGCTGCACCGGTCGTGGCCTCCGGCGGAGGTACGACGCTGCGGATTTCGTCCGGCGGCGCAGCTTGGGGCGCCGAATCGGGCGCCGCCGGTTGCGGCGGCACTTCACCGGGCGCGAGGACGTCGGACGCATCCGGCACCGGGAGGATTTCCGGCGCCGCGACCGTCGCGTCGACGCCTGCGGTGTCGGTCGCCGGCGTCTCGAACCAGTCGAAGAACCAGCCGACGAGGACGACCAGCAGCAGGACAGCGGCCACCAGCGCCGCCGGCACGTGGGCGCGCCGCGACTGTCCGCCGCTCGGCATCACCCCGTCCGCGTTCGACAGCGGCGCGAGCTCGATAGGCGGCGCCGCCAGCGTCTTGTCGAAACCGGCGAGCAGCGCGTCCGCGTCCATCCCGAGATAGCGCGCGTAATTGCGCACGAAACCGCGAACAAAAGCGGGGCCCGGCAGCAGGTCGAACCGGTCGCCCTCCATCGCCTCGACCTGCCGCGCCGTCAACTTCAACGCATACGCGACGTCCGCGACCGTTTCACCGCGCCGCTCCCGCCCGCGTCGAAGCACTTCGCCGACGCTCGCCGCGTCGGCGGATTCCGTCGCGGGCACGCCCTGGTCAAGCCGGACTTCGCTCACTCGTAATTTCCCTGATTCATCGCCCGGAACTCGGCGCTATCGGCAAAACGCCCGCGCAGCTGCGCGACGTAGCTCGATTCGGCCTCGTGATTGCCGAGCTTGCGTTCCGTACGCGCGCCGAGCCACACCGACTCGGCGGTCGGCTCAGTCCGCTGATGGAGCTGGATGAGATAGTCGCGCGCGACCACATAACCGCCGCGGCGATACGCGATCGCCGCGAGGTGGTAGATCGCTTGCGCATTGGCGGGTTCGAGCTGCGCGGCGCGCCGGAACTCGGCTTCCGCCGCGACGTCGTCGCCGCGACGCAAATGGCACAGGCCGGCGTTCGTGTAGGGCCGGGCGGGCGTCTGGTAATACGGGTTGCGCGCCGCCAGCGCGAGACGCTGCAGTCCTTCCTTTTCCTGGCCGGTCATGCACTGGAACCAGCCGTAACTGTTGTTGAATTCGGGATCGTTCGGCGCCATCGCGAGCGCGCGCTGGAAACTTTCGCGCGCCGCGGCGTGGTCATCGATGTACATATAGACGAGACCCATCAGATGATACGCCGGCGAGTACGCGGCATCGCTCGCGAGCGCGGCCTTGGCCTCATCGAGCGCGACCGCGTAGCGCCCGATCTGCAGATAGGCGAGCCCGAGGTCGACGTGAACCTTGGCGCTCGCGACGGCGGCGTTCGCCGGCGGGATCTGGGAAACGGGCCGCTCGGCGACCGCGCCCCCGGCGCCCGCCCCCGTCGCGCATGCGCCGAGAAGCGAAGAGGCGCAAACGAACGCAGCGACGACCGCCCGTTGCTTCACCGGCGGGCCTCCGACGCGTTCGTCAGACGCACCGTACGGCGCGTCCGGTCCTGCACCTGCCCGGCCAGTTGCCCGCACGCAGCGTCGACGTCGTCACCGCGCGTCTTGCGCGTCGTCGTGACGATGCCTGCATTCATCAGGGTTTCGGCGAAACGCCGGATGACCGGCGCCGGTGAGCGGCCGAATTCCGAGTTGGGAAACGGATTGAACGGTATTAGGTTGACCTTGCATGGCACGTCGCGAACCAGTTCCACGAGCGCGCGGGCGTGCGCTTCCGAATCATTGACGCCGTCGAGCATCACGTATTCGAACGTCACGAAATCGCGCGGCGCCCGTTCGAGGTAGCGGCGGCACGCGGCCATTAGTTCCCGCAACGGATACTTCCGGTTGATCGGGACCAGGCGGTCGCGCAGCGCATCGTCGGGCGCATGCAGCGATACGGCGAGCGCGACCGGGCATTCGTCGCGCAACCGGTCGATCGCCGGAACGATGCCGGAAGTCGAAACCGTCACGCGGCGCCGCGACAATCCGTACGCGTGATCGTCGAGCATCAGCCGCAGCGCGGTGACGACGTTGTCGAAGTTGGCGAGCGGTTCGCCCATGCCCATCATCACGACGTTGCTGATCACGCGGCCGTTGTGATCCTCCTCCTCGGAGTCGGAGGATCGCGATGATTCGGGATGGACGCCTGCGACGTCCGAACTGCGACCATGGTCCCGCCGGTTCGCTCGGGACGCGTTGTTAGGATCACCGTCCGCATCCTTCGCGCCGCCCGGCGCGGCCGTGCCGCCGAGCAGCTTGTTCGCGAGCCACAGCTGACCAATGATTTCGGCAGCGGACAGATTGCGGTTGAACCCCTGCTTGCCGGTGGAGCAGAACGCGCAGTCGAGCGCACAGCCCGCCTGCGACGAAATGCACAGGGTGCCCCGATTCGTCTCGGGAATGAACACGGCCTCGACCGCATTCGCGCCCCCAACGTCGAGCAGCCATTTGCGCGTGCCGTCGGCGGACACCGAATCGCGGATCGCCTCCGGCGCGCGGATGCACGCTTCGGCGGAAAGTTTCGCGCGCAGGCTTTTCGCGACATCGGTCATCCGGTCGAAGTCGGTCTCCCCGAAGCGGTGCATCCAGCGCATCACCTGGCGCGCGCGAAAGGGCTTCTCGTCCCGCTCGGCGAACCACTGGACGAGACCGTCAACGTCGAAATCGAGCAGATTGACCGGTGTAAACATGTATTTCCTGTGTGCCGCCCAAATGCAATCGGCCCGCTATCCCTGGAGAAGCGCGGGCCGATGCACGGGCTCTGCCCGAAAGTCTCAGCGGGCGTAGACGTTCATTCCCGGGAAGAAGAACGCGATCTCGACCGCCGCGGTTTCCGACGCGTCGGAACCATGGACCGCGTTCGCGTCGATGGATTCCGCAAAGTCCGCACGAATGGTGCCAGCGTCGGCCTTCTTCGGATCGGTCGCCCCCATCAAGTCACGGTTCTTCGCAATCGCGTTCTCGCCTTCGAGCACCTGGATCATCACCGGACCCGAAACCATGAACGACACGAGATCCTTGAAGAACGGGCGCTCCTTGTGCACCGCATAGAACTGGCCGGCTTCGCGCTCGGACAGATGCACCATCTTCGATGCCACGATCTTCAGGCCTGCGTCTTCAAAGCGCTGATAGATCTTGCCGATCACGTTCTTCGCGACGGCGTCGGGCTTGATGATGGAGAGCGTGCGTTCGATAGCCATGTAGGAAAACTCCGGATTGGACGATAAGCGGAAAAAGCGCAGCGGAAGATTCTAGCAGCTTTTCCGGACGGGCTCCCAGCAACGAAAAAGCGCCGGACCAGCCGGCGCTTTTTCGACGGCGGCAGCAAAAGGCTTACAGCATCGCCTTCAGCAGCTTGCCCATCTCCGACGGATTGCGCGTGACCTTGAAGCCGCATTCTTCCATGATCGCGAGCTTGGCTTCCGCAGTGTCCGCACCACCCGAGATCAGCGCACCGGCGTGGCCCATGCGCTTGCCGGCCGGCGCGGTGACGCCGGCGATGAAGCCGACGATCGGCTTCTTCATGTTGGCCTTGCACCACTGTGCGGCTTCGGCTTCGTCCGGGCCGCCGATCTCGCCGATCATGATGACGGCGTCGGTATCCGGATCGTCGTTGAACATGCGCATCACGTCGATGTGCTTCAGACCGTTGATCGGATCGCCGCCGATGCCGACCGCGGACGACTGACCGAGGCCGATCTCGCTGAGCTGCGCGACCGCTTCGTACGTCAGCGTGCCCGAACGCGACACGACGCCGATGCGGCCCTTCTTGTGGATGTGACCCGGCATGATGCCGATCTTGATTTCGTCCGGCGTGATCAGGCCCGGGCAGTTCGGTCCGAGCAGCAGGGTATCCTTGCCGCCGGCCGCGACCTTCGCCTTCATTTTATTGCGCACGGTCAGCATGTCACGGACCGGGATGCCTTCGGTGATGCAGATCACGAGATCGAGGTCGGCGTCAACCGCTTCCCAGATCGCCGCGGCGGCACCCGCCGGCGGCACGTAGATCACGGAAACCGTCGCGTCCTGCGCCTCTTTCGCTTCCTTCACGGTCGCATAGATCGGCACACTCTCGAAGTCCTCGCCCGCCTTCTTCGGGTTCACGCCGGCGACGAAGCAGTTCGCGCCGTTCGCGTACTCGCGGCACTTCGAGGTGTGGAACATGCCGGTCTTGCCGGTGATGCCCTGGGTGATGACCTTGGTGTCTTTGTTGATCAGAATCGACATTCGGTGGCTCCTTACTTAACGGCAGCGACGATCTTCTCGGCCGCTTCGGCCATCGTATCGGCGGCAATGATCGGCAGACCCGAATCCTTCAGGATCTGCTTGCCCAGGTCTTCGTTCGTGCCCTTCATGCGCACGACGAGCGGCACGGACAGATGGACTTCGCGCGCAGCGGCGACGACGCCGGCGGCGATCGTGTCGCAGCGCATGATGCCGCCGAAGATATTGACCAGGATGCCCTTGACCTTCGGGTTCTTGAGCATGATCTTGAACGCTTCGGTGACCTTCTCGGTCGTCGCGCCGCCGCCGACGTCGAGAAAGTTCGCCGGTTCGGCGCCGTAGAGCTTGATCGTGTCCATCGTTGCCATCGCGAGGCCGGCGCCATTGACGAGGCAGCCGATGTTGCCGTCGAGCGAGATGTAGGCGAGGTCGAACTTCGAGGCTTCGATCTCCGCCGCGTCTTCCTCGTCGAGGTCACGGTACCCGACGATGTCCGGATGGCGGAACAGCGCATTCGAGTCGAAATTGAACTTCGCGTCGAGCGCCTTGATGTTGCCGTTGCCTTCGAGGATCAGCGGATTGATTTCCGCGAGCGAGGCATCGGTTTCCATGTAGCAGGTGTAGAGCTTCTTGAACGTATCGACCGCCTGCGGGATCGACGCTTCGGGCACCCCGATGCCGGTCGCCAGCGTGCGCGCCTGCTCGTCGGTCAAGCCGACCAGCGGGTCCACGAACACCTTGATGATCTTCTCGGGCGTGTTGTGCGCGACTTCCTCGATGTCCATGCCGCCCTCGGAGGACGCCATGAACGCGACGGACTGCGTCGCACGGTCGGTCAGCGCGGCGACGTAGTATTCCTTCTTGATGTCCGCGCCTTCTTCGATCAACAGGCGGCGCACCTTCTGGCCTTCCGGGCCGGTCTGATGGGTGACGAGTTGCATGCCGAGGATCTCCCCCGCGATCGTGCGGACTTCGTCCATCGAGCGCGCGAGCTTGACGCCGCCGCCCTTTCCGCGGCCGCCGGCGTGAATCTGCGCCTTGACGACCCAAATCGACCCGCCCAGTTGCTCCGCCGCCTTGACCGCCTCATCCACGGAAAAGCAGGGGATGCCGCGCGGCGTGACGACGCCGTATTTTCTCAACAGTTCTTTTGCCTGGTACTCGTGAATTTTCATCTGTTGCCCTTCGATCGAAGTCGCGACGCACTCGTCGTCGCGAACAGGTTGATGGGACGCTTCGGAGCTTCGCTCCACGACGGGCACCGTCTCCCTCGCCCGACACCCGCCGCTGCCGGCCGGACAGCTTCAGTCCGGCCCCGTCTCATGACTCGCCCCCGAAACGGGCGCGCTCGCCGCAAGATCGCGGGATTATAACTGCACGCCGCAAGACCGGGGCTGCCCGCGCCGGGCGCACGGCGAGTCATGGCTTGGCGGGCTGCCGGTACCACTTCGGGTAGTACTTCCGCACCGCATCGCCGGACGTTTCGAGCGCGTGGCAGCGATCGAGCTGGAATGGCTTCTCGCCGGAGTCCTCGTTGTCCCGGCGAAAGGTCGCCGCGGTCTGCACCGCCGCCGTCGGCAAGCTGAGAAGCAGTTCGGTGAGATGCGAGCACCCACGGACGTCGGCGAACATTTCCGCGACGGTGCGGCGAAAACCGCGAACGAGGCTCAGGCCAATCAGTTGCCTGTATGCCGGCGCGATCGTGTCGCAACTGCCCTCGTAGGGCACCCGTTCGGAACAGGCTTCGACGTCGACGATGACGAAAGAAGCATCGAGCGTTACACGGATGTGCATCTCATGCACCGGATCGCCGGCCCGTCTCACGCCGGACGCGAGAACGTAATCGACTTCCTTCGTATCGCGCAGACAAGCATCGAGTTCGAGCATCCCGTCGTCGCGACGATAGCCCGCCACGGTGATCTGACGGGTATGCACCTTCAGGCGCGGACGACGTGGCGGAGTCAGCGGCATCGACGTACGGACACGTATGGAAGAGTGCTCGATACTACCGCGGATTATCGAGGCGCATCGACGTAGAATCCGGCGATCGCGCCCTGACTCTGCTGCTCGGCGCCGCCGTCGAGATCGGCCCTCGGTCCTCGCACCTCGCCAGGCAGCAAGACAAAACGGGCGTCCGCACCCGAGCTCATGCAAATTGTTTAGAATGCGCGGTCGATTTGATACAAAACGTAAATCCTGCCTGGACGTGCGTTCTGGCGAACGGACCATGAGCATATTCCCGCGCCTGAAGATCCACTTCTCGCCGCGCCGGCTGTCTGCTGCGATGCTGTTCGCGTCGCCGCTTGCGGCAGGAGCTGTCGTGCTCGGCGAGCCCGTCCGCACGTCGGCGGTAGGCGAGCCCCTGAGCGTCCAGATCACGGTTCTCGACGGGGAAGTTTCCCGCGCCGCCGAATGCCTCCGGATCTTACCCGGAACGAGCGAAGACGGCCTCCCCTGGGTTCGCGAAGCGAAGATCGTCCCATCCGGTCACGGCCCCTCGGCGCGGATCACGGTCGAAAGCGCCGCGCCGGTGGCCGAGCCCGCGCTGAAGCTCGCCATCGAAGACGTGTGCGACACGCGATTGCGGCGCGAATACACCTTGCTGCTGTCGTTTCCGGACACGCCTCGCGCCTCCCGGCCCGTTGCGTCGGCGGAGCCGAAGGCCGCGCCGACGGCCGAGACGAGCCGGACGCGCGAGGCGGAGCGCCCGCGCCGTCCGGCCGCAGCGGCGCCGCGCAAGGCGCCGCGGAAAGCGGACGCACAACCGGCTCCGGCGCCGCCGCGGGCGACCGCGACGCGAGCCGGTCCGCCAGCGGCCCCGGCTGCGCCTGAAAACGATCGTCTCGTGCTCGGCGGCGGCGAAAGTCGCCCCGGCGAGCGCCTTCGACTCAGCACCGAACTCGCGAGCTTCGCGCGCATCGGCAGCACCAGCGACGCCGAGCGGGAGCAGCTGCGTCGGGAGCAAAACGTCTTGATGGCCGTCGATCGCACGATCGTCGCGCAACTGGAATTGAACGAGCGCATCCGCCAGCTGGAGGACACTCAGCGCCGGATCATCGAGCAGGCCCGGGCGGCGACGGAAACCGTCGACACCACAGCCGCGCAACGCGACTACGATGAACGCGGGTGGCTCTATCTCGTGGCGATCGTTACCGGCCTGTCCCTGCTCCTTGCCATTACGCTGCTCGCGCTGCGGCGCCGGACATACCGGACGGTGGAGGTCGTCGGGCTTACCGACTCCGAGATAACGACCTCGCCGCCCGCCAAGATCGAGCCCGCGGAGCATTGGAAAACGGTCGCCCCCACCACGCCGGCGCCGCCAGAAAGTGTGCTCGAGGCCCCGGAAGCAACCGCTAGACTGCGGGAAGCGGCAGGCGAGGCCGGCGCGGATGCGGAGCCTCTACCAGCGCCACCCGCCGAGGAAGCGGCCGAAGAACATGAGTCGGCGATCGAACTGGCCGAAATCATGATCGGCTTCGGCCGCGTCCAGGGGGCCGCCGAGACCCTTGCGGAGTTCATTCAGTCGAACCCGAAGAAGTCCGTCACGCCATGGCTCAAACTTCTCGATGTATACCGCGCGGCCGGCCTGCGCAGCGACTTCGATGCCCTCGCGCGGCAATTGAACAAGACCTTCAACGTAAAATCGGTCACGTGGGATACGTTCGACGAGGCGCGCGCCGCGAGCAAATCGATCGAACAAATGCCTCACGTCGTGAAAACGCTGACCGAGCTCTGGGGAACGCCGGAATGTCAGGCCTACCTCGAAAAGCTGCTGCGCGACAACCGCGACGGCACGCGGGAAGGCTTCCCGCTGAGCGCCATTGATGAAATTCTCGTTCTCGCGGCGATCCTCGAAGAAGAACTCGGTCCCTATCGCGCCCCCGGTCCGCAGAATCGGGACGTCACGACCTGACGGCTACGCGCGACGCCCTCAGACCGGATTATCGAGGTCGACGAACTGCGCATCGAGCGCGAAACGTTGGCGAAGATGTTCTGCGAGCGCGTGGATGCCATAGCGCTCCGTTGCGTGATGGCCCGCCGCGATGTACGGGATGCCCGACTCGCGCGCCAGATGCACGGTCTGCTCCGAAATCTCGCCGGACACGTACAGGTCGGCGCCGGCCGAAATCGCCTGTTCGAAGTACCCCTGCGCTCCGCCGGTGCACCAGGCGACGCGCCGGACCGACCGCTCGGGGTCTCCGACCAGCATCGGCTCGCGACCCAGGCGTGCGGCGAGCGAACGCGCCACGTGAGCCGCCGCACATACATGTTCCGGCCGCCCGATCCAGCCGAGGTCCTGCTCGCCGAAACGGCCGTCGCCGGTCCACCCCAGGAGCCGGCCGAGTTGCGCGTTGTTGCCCAACTCGGGATGCGCGTCGAGCGGCAGGTGATAGGCGAGTAGACTGATGTCGTTGCGCAGCAGGCCCGCGAGTCGTCGCTTGCGGATGCCCGTGATGCGTCCGTCCTCGCCGCGCCAAAAGTAACCGTGATGGACGAGGATCGCGTCGAATCCCCCCTCGACCGCGTGATCGACCAGCGCCTGGCTCGCGGTCACGCCGCACAGCAGACGGCGGACTTCCGTCCGTCCTTCCACTTGCAGACCGTTTGGAGAATAATCACGAAAACGTGCGACATCCAGCAATTCATCCAGATGTGTTTGCAGCTCGATGAGTTGCATATGATCCCCGCTCCATAATCATTCCATCCCCTTGCGGGGGCCTCCCGGGTACCCGCCGTACAGAGCAACATTATGCGCCGCCTGTGGCTGATCTTCGCGCAGGCCGTGACGGTCAGCGTCGCGGTGCTGTTCGTCCTGAACACCCTCAAACCGGAGTGGTTGAAAGGCGCCGCGCCCGCTTCGGTGGTTGCGATTCTCGAAGCGCCGGAAACCCGCGCGGTGCCGTCATCCGGCGCAAGTTCCTATGCGGACGCCGCGAAGCGTTCGATGCCCGCGGTCGTCCATATCTACACCTCGAAGGACGTCGCCCGTCCGCGTCACCCGCTGCTCGACGACCCGATTTTTCGCCACTTCTTCGGCGAACAGCGCGACAACGCGCCACCGCAGCGCGCGTCCGGACTCGGATCGGGAGTCCTCGCAAGCCCCGACGGATTAATTCTCACGAACAATCACGTCATCGAGGCGGCGGACGAGATCGAGGTGGCCCTGAACGACGGGCGGAAATTTCCGGCGAAGCTCGTCGGCCGCGATCCCGAGACGGACCTCGCGGTCCTCAAGCTCCAGGACAATGGCCAATTGCCGGCGATCACGTTCGCGGCGAAGGACGAAGTGGAAGTGGGCGATGTCGTGCTCGCGATCGGCAATCCGTTCGGCGTCGGCCAGACTGTGACGATGGGCATCGTCTCGGCGCTCGGGCGCAGCCAGCTCGGCATCAATACTTTCGAGAATTACATCCAGACCGACGCCGCGATCAACCCGGGCAACTCGGGAGGCGCGCTCGTTGACAGCCATGGCAACCTCGTCGGAATCAATACCGCGATCTACTCGCGCTCCGGGGGGTCGCTGGGGATCGGTTTCGCGATTCCGGTGTCGATCGCGCGCAACGTACTCGAGCAAATCGTCGCGACCGGCGAAGTGACCCGCGGCTGGATCGGCGTCGAGATCCAGGAAATCACGGCCGAGCTGGCCGAATCGTTCGGGATTCCCGACGTCGAAGGCGCGTTGATCGCCGGAGTCCTTCGGGACAGCCCGGCCGAACGTGCCGGCATTCGTCCGGGAGACATCCTGATCGGCGTGGACGGCGCGCCGATACAC
Source organism: Aromatoleum sp. (assembly GCF_036675785.1). Lineage (NCBI taxonomy): Bacteria > Pseudomonadati > Pseudomonadota > Betaproteobacteria > Rhodocyclales > Rhodocyclaceae > Aromatoleum > Aromatoleum sp. The sequence goes on along the minus strand of NZ_JAKFEF010000061.1, from coordinate 4,577 downwards.
GACCCGAAAGGAATGCTCGAGATCGTCGCCGGACTCCCGCCGGGGCGGAGCGCCCACTTCCGCGTCCGCCGCGCCGAGAGTGAGCTGGACCTGCAAGTGCAGATCGGCCGCCGTCCCACGCCGGCCGGTCCGGCGCTCCCGGGTCGCTAAACGCAGCACCCGCGCGCCCGGGTCCGAGACGGACACACGGGCTTCGACGTCGCGCGAGCCGAAAATGACCGTCGGAGAAGTCCCGACCTGAGCGGGCGCCAGCCGGTCACTTTCCGTCCGGCTCCGGCGCGTCGAGGCGGTCGAGCTCGCGCGCGCCGCCGGCGCTTTCATCCATGCTGTCGTCGGCCGAACTCCGCGGTTTCGCGACGAATTTCGCGAGGAGAATGCCGACCTCGTACAGCAGGCACATCGGCACAGCGAGCATGAACTGCGACACCACGTCCGGCGGGGTGATGATCGCGGCGATGACGAAAGCGCCGACGATCACGTACGGCCGCGCTTCGCGCAGCTTTTCCACGCCGACGACGCCCGTCTTCACGAGGAGGATCACCGCGACCGGGACTTCGAACGTCAGGCCGAACGCGATGAACAACGTCATCACGAAGGACAGGTACTGCTCGATGTCCGGCGCTGGCACGATGCTCTTCGGCGCGAACTCCGCGATGAACTTGAACACCGTTCCGAAGACGAAGAAATAGCAAAAAGCCATGCCGATGAGAAACAGGACCGTACTGCCGAGTACGAGCGGCACGCCGAGCCGGCGCTCGTGAGCATACAGTCCGGGCGCGATGAAAGCCCAAGCCTGATAAAGCACGATCGGCAGCGCGACGATGAAGGCGACCATCATCGTGACCTTGACCGGGACGAAGAACGGCGTAACGACGCCGGTCGCGATCATGTGCGTGCCTTCCGGCAGCGTGCTCATCATTGGCCGCGCGAGAAGATCGTAAATGTCCGCCGCCCACGGCATCAGACAGACGAACACAACGGTAACGGCGACGATTGCCCGAAGGAGGCGGTCGCGCAGCTCGACGAGGTGTGAAACGAAGGTTTCCTGGACTTCGCTCATGCCTTTTCTTCCGCCGGGCGGGATGTCCCCGCGGCATCCAGATGCAGTTGCAGCTGGGCGCCGCGCTCGTCGCCCAGCTGCGCGTCACTCGCGACGTGGCCAATGGTCTGCTGTTGCCCATCGGCCGCTGATGGATGCGAGGTCACCGCATCCGGGCGAACGGCAGCATCCGAGCCTGAAGAGACGCCGGCAGCGGCGGTGGCAACGGGTGTCGAGGGTGAAGCTTCGGTGACGGGTGCAGGGCGCGGAAGTCCGGACAAATCCGCCTTGACCTCGGCGGCGGTGGTGTCGACCTCCGCCTCGACCTTCGCCAGCTGTCCGCGAACCGACGACTCGAGTTCGCGCGACTGCTGCTCCACCTGCTGCTGCAGCTTCTTCAGGTCCTCAAGCTGCATTTCCCGCTGGATATCGGACTTCACATCCGACACGTAGCGCTGGAGCCGGCCGAGGATGTGGCCGGCCGTACGGGCGACCTTCGGCAGGCGCTCGGGCCCGACGACGACGAGCATCACGACGGCGATGACGACCAGCTCGGAAAAACCGAAATCGAACATGATTTACCAGCCTGTCCGGAGCGTCTTATCCGCGCCGGCGGCGACAAAACGAAGGGGCGCACACAAGCCGCGCCCCTCTGACATGGATGAACCGGAAGCAACTCAGGAATTGACCTTGCGAGCCCTTTCCGTGGCCTGCGCGTCGATCGTGTCGCCTTCGATCTTCTGATGCGGCGCATCGGGCTTCTCGGACTCCTTCATCCCGTCCTTGAACCCCTTCACGGCCCCGCCCAGATCCTGGCCGATGTTGCGCAACTTCTTGGTGCCGAACACCAGCACGACAATGACCAGCACGATCAGCCAGTGCCAGATGCTGAATGAACCCATTACCGCTCTCCTTAACGCTTCAACATCGCCGGCAGAACGTCCGGCCCGCCCACGACGTGGACGTGGAGATGATACACCTCCTGACGTCCCACCCTGCCCGTGTTAACGATCGTTCGAAAGCCATCGGTGCAACGAAGTTCCCGTGCGATGCGCGAGGCCGCGGTCATGACCTTGCCCATCACGGCTTCGTGCTCCGGCTGCAGTTCCGCCATCGACGGGATGTGCAGTTTCGGAATGACCAGAAAGTGGACCGGCGAGACCGGATTGATGTCGTGAAACGCGAGAACCTGCTCGTCCTCGTAGATCTTTTTCGCCGGGATGTCGCCGGCGACGATCTTGCAGAAAATGCAGTCGCTCATCGTCGCCTCACCCAGCCGTGCGGGATTTCTTCTCGTCGATACCGGAAACGCCTTCGCGACGCCGAAACTCGGCGAGCACGTCGTCCACCGAGAGGCCGAGGTGCGCAAGCAGCACCATCGAATGGAACCAGACGTCGGTCACCTCCCATACCACGTGGAGCAGATCCTTGTCCTTCGCAGCCATGATCGTCTCGGCCGCTTCCTCCGCGATCTTCTTGCAGATCGCGTCGGTGCCTTTCGCGTACAGGCTCGAAACGTACGAGGAGTCGGGGTCGGCCTTCTTGCGCTCGGCAAGCGTCGCGGCGACCCGATGCAGCACTTCGATGTCGATCATTTATAGATTTCCTTGGGATCCTTGACGACGGGGTCGATGGCCTGCCACGAGCCGTCCGCGAGATGCTTACGGAAGAAGCAGCTGTGGCGCCCCGTATGGCAGGCGATGCCACCGATCTGCTCGACCTTGAGAAGGACCACGTCGTTGTCGCAATCGATGCGGATCTCGAGCACTTTCTGTACGTGCCCGGATTCCTCGCCCTTGTGCCAGAGCTTGCGGCGCGACCGCGACCAGTAGATCGCCTCGCCGCTTTCAGCGGTGCGCTGCAGCGCTTCGCGGTTCATCCACGCGAACATCAGCACGTCACCGCTCTTCGCCTCCTGTGCGATCACCGGGACGAGCCCCTGGGCGTCCCACTTCACGTCGTTGAGCCACCTGACGGGATGCGGGCTGGCCACCATCGGATTGCTCACAGTCTTACCTCGATACCCCGCTCACGCATCAGCTCCTTCGCTTCGCGCACGGTGTGCTCGCCGAAGTGGAAAATGCTCGCCGCGAGCACCGCGTCGGCGCGGCCTTGCGAAACGCCCTCGGCGAGATGTTCGAGGGTTCCGACGCCACCGCTAGCGATCACGGGGATCGGCACCGCGTCGGCGATCGCCCGCGTCAAACCGAGGTCGAATCCGGACTTCGTGCCGTCGCGGTCCATGCTCGTCAGCAGGATTTCACCGGCGCCGAGCGCCGCGACCTTCCGGGCCCACTCGACCGCATCGAGCCCGGTGTTGTTGCGCCCGCCGTGCGTGAAAACCTGCCATTTGCCGGGCGCGGTCTGCTTCGCATCGATCGCGACGACGATGCACTGGCTGCCGACCTTCGCCGCGGCGTCCGCGACCACCTGCGGATTGTTCACCGCGGCCGTGTTGATGCTCACTTTGTCGGCACCGGCGTTGAGGAGCCGGCGCACGTCTTCCACGGTGCGCACCCCGCCGCCGACGGTCAATGGAATGAAAACCTGCTCCGCGACCTGTTCGACGACATGCAGGATGATGTCCCGGGCGTCCGAACTCGCGGTGATGTCGAGGAACGTAAGCTCGTCGGCGCCCTGCTCATCGTAGCGGCGCGCGATCTCGACAGGATCCCCGGCATCGCGCAGCTCGACGAAGTTCACCCCTTTCACGACGCGCCCGGCATTGACGTCCAGGCACGGAATGATGCGCTTGGCGAGCATCAGGCTTCCGCACCGCTGAGTTCGTCGGCCCGCGCTTGCGCGGCGGCGAAGTCCAGGGTTCCCTCGTAAATGGCACGACCGGTGATCGCTCCCGCGATGCCTTCAGCTTCGACCGCGCACAGCGCATCGATGTCCGCGATGGAGGCGATGCCCCCGCTCGCGATGACCGGAATGCGCAGGGCCTGCGCGAGGCGGACGGTCGCTTCGATATTCACGCCGGACAGCATGCCGTCGCGGCCGATATCGGTGTAGATCACGCCCTCGACCCCGTAGTCCTCGTATTTTTTCGCGAGGTCCACGACATCGTGGCCGGTCATCTTCGACCAACCGTCGACCGCGACCTTCCCGTCCTTCGCGTCGAGGCCGACGATGATGTGACCGGGGAACGCGCCGCACGCGTCATGCAGGAAGCCGGGGTTCTTCACCGCAGCGGTGCCGATGATGATGTACGTGATGCCGTTGTCGAGGTAATGCTCGATCGTGTCGAGATCCCGGATGCCGCCGCCGAGCTGCACCGGGATGTCGTCGCCAACTTCATCGACGATCGCACGGATCGCGGCGCCGTTCTTCGGCTTGCCCGCGAACGCGCCATTCAGGTCGACGAGATGCAAGCGGCGGGCGCCCTGCTCTATCCAGTGCCGCGCCATCGCCGCCGGCTCCTCGGAGAACACCGTGGCGTCGTCCATTTCGCCCTGCTTCAGGCGGACGCAATGACCGTCCTTGAGATCGATAGCGGGAATCAGCAACATACGAGGATCGCTCGAGTATCGGAAGA
>NZ_JAKFEF010000047.1:0-6889 GCF_036675785.1 Aromatoleum sp. | reverse complement strand
CTCGACGAAGCGCTCCTTGTGCGACAGCTGCATGAATTCGTCGCGCAGCGCATTCGCCTGCCGCAACAGCTTCTCGATGTCCGGCCGCGCGAGGGTCGGCGCCCAGCGCAGCGCCGAGCGCAGGATCTCGATCTTTTCGAGCAGCCCGGCATACGAGATCGCGGACCCGGCGCGGCCGCGCGGCGGCAGGATCTTCATGCGGCGGCGAGCTGCTTCTGCACGAGCTGGTAGTACATGCCGCGCCGCTCGACGAGCTCGTCGTGCCGGCCCTGCTCGACGATCGCGCCCTCAAACAGCACGAGGATCTTGTCGGCGCGCATGATCGTCGACAGCCGGTGCGCGATGATCACCGCGGTGCGCCCTTTCAGGATCTCCTGCATGTTGCCGATGATGTTGCTCTCGGACTGCGTGTCGAGCGCGGACGTCGCCTCGTCGAACACCAGCAGCCGCGGGTCGTGGTACAGCGCGCGGGCGATGCACAGGCGCTGGATCTGCCCGCCCGAGAGCCCGACGCCGCGCTCGCCGACGACCTGCTCGTAGCCGAGCGGCAGCTTGCGGATGAACGCGTGCGCGTCGGCCATCTTCGCGACTTCCTCGATGCGGCGGCGGTCCGGCGCGACGTCTCCGCTCGCGATGTTCTCGGCGATCGTCCCGGAGAACAGCAGGTTGCTCTGCATCACGTAGCCGACCTGCGCGCGGTAGTACGCCTTGTCGATCGTCGCCATGTCGTAACCGTCGACGAGGATGCGGCCGTCGGTCGGCGGGTAGAAGCCGACGAGGAGCTTCGCCAGCGTCGTCTTGCCCGAGCCGCTGCGGCCGACGATCGCGACGAGTTCGCCCGGCTTGATATCGAAGCTGATGTTCTCGAGCACGTACGCCGTCTCGTCGCCGCCGTAGCGGAAATACACGCCGTCGAGCCGGATGTCGCCCTGCAGGTCCGGCAGCACGACGCGCGACGCGGCCTCCTCGGGCTTCTGCTCGGGCTCCATGTCGAGCACGTCGCCGAGCCGTTCCATCGCGACCGCGGCGTCGTTCACATGCCCCCACAGCGCGACGAGCCCCATCAGCGGCGCGAGCACGCTGCCCATCAGCGCGTTGAACGCCATCAGCTGGCCGATGGTGAGCTCGTGCGCGAGCACCTGCGTCGCGCCGACCCACAGGATCGCGATCGTCGTCGCGGCGTTCAGCAGCTGGCTCGCGAAGCCGACCTTCACGCTGAACATCTGCGCGCGGTACTGCACTTCGAGCGCCTTCGCGTACTTCTTCTCCCACTTCAGCCGCACCGGCCGCTCGATGCCCATCCCCTTGACGGTCTCGACGCCGCCGAGCGCTTCCATCAGGAAGGCCTGCGCGTCGGTGCCGGTGTTGAACACTTCGCGCGCGTAGTTCTTAATCCGCGGCGTCACGAACACCGTCAGCGCCATGATCGGGATCACGAACGCGATCAGCAGCAGGGTCATCTTCGCGTTGTAGAGGAACAGCACCGTGAAGTAGATGAACACCATCAGGAGGTTCAGCACGGTGTTGATCGTCGCTTCGGTCAGAAACGCGCGGATCGTCTGGTTTTCCTGGAAGCGCGCGATGATGTCGCCGGTCTTGCGCTTGGCGAAGAACGAGAACGGCAGCGACAGCGTGTGCTTGAAGAAGTGCGACATCATCGAGAAGTCGAGATTGCGCACCATGAAGTTCGCAAGAAACGCGCGCACGCTCGCGACGACCTGCGACGACAGGTTCGCGATGATCAGCCCGACGATTAGGAGATGCAGCAGGCTGACGTTCTCGTGGACAATGACGCCGTCGAGGATGTTCTGGATGATCATCGGCGGCACGAGGCCGAGCATCTGGATCACGAAGGTCGCCATCAAGAGATGCGCGAGGATCTTCTTGTACGGACGCAGATAGCCGACGAAGCGCACCCACGGCGAGCGTTCGGCGGCGAGCTGGACGAGGTTCTGCCCGGGCGTGAACAGCAGGCAGGTGCCGCTCCAGCCGCGCTCGAACTCTTGGACGCTCATCTTGCGAAAACCCACGCCGGGGTCGGCGATCCACACCTGCGCCTTCGACACGCCGTAGACGACGACGTAGTGGTAGCCCTCCCAATGCACGATGAACGGCAGCTCGAAGCCGAGCAGCGCGTCGAACGTGCATTGCACGCCGCGCGTCGTGAAGCCGAGCGTCTCGCCGGTGCGCGCGAGGCTTTCGAGCGTCGCGCCCTGCGTCGTCACGTTCGCCATCTCGCGCAGCTTGCCGAGCGTCATCGGGATGTCGTAGTGGCGGCAGATCATCGCGAGGCAGGCCGCGCCGCAGTCCATCTCCTCGGCCTGCTCGACGAGCGGGAAGCGCCGGATCAGCCGTTCGCCGAACTCGGGCTTCGACTCCAGGTCGAGCATCACGCGCAGCTGGCGCCGCTCGGCGAGCGTCTTGCGCCGCTGCAGCTCGCGCTCGTGGACGCGAATGCGCTCCTCGAGCACTTCGCGCAGCTTCGGGTGCCGTTCGAGGATCTGATGGACGGATTTTTCCGGGATCACGAGCAGCGTCGTATCGACGACCGCGACCGCGGAGGCCGGCTGTTCCTGGCGCATCAGGCACGCCTTCTCGCCGAAGATCTCGCCGTGGCCGAGCGTCGCGAACGGGAAGTCGGTGCCCTGCTCGTGGCGCACCAGCCGCACTTCGCCCTGGCGCACCACGTAGAGCCGCCGGTCGTCGCGCGCGTCCTGCTTCAGGATCTCGCGTCCGGCCGCGACGCGCTTCACGCCGACGCTGCGCACCAGCTCTTCGAGCTCGGCGCGGTCGACCTTTCCGCGCAGGTCGAAGAGCCGTGCGACGACGCCGCCGGCCGAGCCGATCGCGACGAAGCTCGTCACGAACGCGAGCGCCGCCGGATTCCGCGCGAGCACCGGCTCGAACGCGGTGCGCGGGAGGTACAGCAGCTCGGTCTTCGCCGACGCGCGCGCCGAGAATTCGTGCCGGTAGTCGCGCAGCGCCGCCATCTCGCCGACGACTTCGCGCGCCTTGCGCACGCCGAGGCTCGTCTCCTTGCCGCCTTCGTCGGCGAACACGCGCACCGAGCCGGACAGGATCACGAACACTCCGGCCGCGTCGTCGCCGGCGCGGCACAGCGTCTCGCCGAACGCGAGAAAGCGCCGCTCGCCCTGCGCGGCGAGCTGTTCTAGCTCGTCGGCGCCCAACGGCGACAACAGCTCGACGGACGACAGGAAGTCCGCGAGGGAATCGGCGACGGGGGCGTTGTTCGGGGGCGCGTCCATGGGCTCGGCCTTTTCGCGCTCAGCGCGCTTCGATCACGTGTTCCTGCGCACGCGCGGCGAGCCAGCCGTCGCGCAACAGGCGCCGTACTTCGGCCTTCGCGTCGTCGTCGAGCCGCGCCGGGTGCTTCGCGGTGACGAGGAAGATCTCGTGGAACGACTTGTCGGGCGCCGCGAACGGCCCGAGCAGGTCGCCGACCGACGCGTTGAACACCTTCGCTTCGACGTCGGTCTTCAGCGAACCGCGCAGCACGCGGCCGACGCAGCCGCCGTCGTCGCGCGTGTCGGCGATCGAATGCTCGCGCGCGAGGTCGGCGAAGCTGTCCGGGTCCTCTTCGAGCAGCGACAGCATCTCCTTCGCCTGGTCTTCGGTTTCGAGCACGATGTGGCTGACCTCGATGCTGTCGAAACGCGGCGAATTCAGCTGGAAATATTCCTCGACCGCGCGGTCGCTGCAGACCCGCTCCATCATCTTTTCCTGGTACAGCCCGTCGACGATGAACGCCTCGAACTCGTCGAGCGTCACGCCCATCGCGTCGAGGTAGTTGTTCATGTCGGCCGCCCGGTGCAGGCCGAGGACGCGGCGGAACTGGTCCGCGCGTTCCTGGATTTCGTCCGGCGACACCGGGATGCCCTGCTTCTTCGCTGCATGGACCGCGACGCGGTCGCGGACGATCTCGTCGATCAGGCTCTCGAAGCGGCCGGAGAGCTTCAGGATCCGGACGAAATCCTCGCTGCCGATCGTCTCGTCGTCGATTCGCACTATCGCCGTCATCTCGGGCTCCTTGCTTTGAACGGGTTCGGCTCAACCGCGGATCTGGCGGAACGGGTCGAGCGCGAGGTCGATGAGCCGCCGCTCGCGCACGACGATCTCGGCGACCGCGGTCATGCCGTAGCGCACCGGGTACGCCGCGTCGGCGACCTCGTAGTGGTCGCGCGCGAGGGCCACATGTCCTTCGTAGACCGGTTCCTTCGTTTTCGCTGCCGGCAGCGTCGTCGGCGAGATGTATTCGAGGCTGCCGTCGATCAGCCCGTAACGCTGGTACGGGAACGCGGCGAACTTCAGCTTCACCGGCTGCCCTTCGCGCAGGAACGCGCGGTCGCGCTCGGCGATCTGCAGCTTCAGCACCGCGCGCGCGTCCTTGGGCGCGATGCCGCCGAGCGGCGCGTTCGCCTGGATCTTGTCGCCGGGCTGCGTCGTCGCGACGTCGGTGACGACGCCCGACACCGGCGCGAGGATCAACAGGAAGTTGTCCTTGTCGATGTTCTCGAAGCGGATGCGCTGGGCCGCGTTCGCGGCGAGCCGCGCGCTCTGCAGCTGCAGCCGCAGCTTGTTCTCCTCGTTCGCCATCTCGCGCAGCGCGGCGTCGTACTGGATGCGCAGCCGCGTGAGCTCCTGGTCGCTCGTCTCCAACTCGACGCTCGCGCGATCGGACTCCTGCGACAGCCGGAACTCGAGTTCGCCGAGCCGCCCCTGCGCCGCGCGCAGCGCGTTCTCGGCCGCGAGATACGCGGTCTTCTTCGATTCGACCTGCAGTTCGGAGACGCCGCCGCCTCCGGGCAGCGCGAGCAGCCGCTGGAAACGGGCCATCTCCTCGCGCGCCGCGTCGCGCAGCTGCCGCGCGTTGTCGAGTTCGCTGCGCGCCTGCAGCACCTGCGCGCGCTGCGCTTCGGCGAGCTTCGTCGTCCCTTCGGCGGTGCGCTTCTCGTGCACCTTCAGCGCGACTTCGATCTGCTGCTTCAGCGCGGCGACCCGGCGTTCGAGGAGCGCCTTCTTGTCCGGGAAGTTCTTCCATTCGCGCTCGGCATCCTCGAGCTTCAACTGCGCTTCGAGCGCCTGCGCCGCCGCTTCGACCGCGCCGCGCGCATTGAGCCGCGCGATCACGTCGCCTTCGGACACCGGCTGGCCCGGCTCCATGTAGATGTCCGCGAGTTCGCCGTCGATCGGCGCATACACGCGGCGCACGTCCGACTCGGGCGCGAGCACGCCCTCCGCGGTGACGATCACGTCGGCGCGGCCGACGAAGGACCAAACAAGCGCCGCGAGCATCATCACCGCCATCGCGACGACGAGCATCCGGCTGAAGCGCCCGGGCTCGGCGGTCAGAATCGCGATGCCTTCGGCGCTGTGGTCTTCGAGCGCCTCGGTCAGCGGCTTAAGGTTGCTTTCGCTCTTCATCGCTCCGTCCCCCCGATCAGCGCGAGCTTCGCCCGCAGCACGCCGGGCTCTAGCACCATGTGGAGTTCCTGCAGCGACTGGCGCTGCAGCGCGGCTTCGGCGTCGATCTCGTCCGCGAGCCGGCGCCAGCGCTCGGCGACGTCGGCCTTCAGCATCTTGTGGAGGCGCATGCCTTGGGTCGCATCGGCGTGCGCGTCGGCGAGCCGGCGTGCCTGTGCGCCGAATTTCGGCGATACCGCGGATTCGAGGCGCTGCTCGCCGCCGATGCCGCCGCTCGTGCGATAGGCGCTCCACGTCGCGTCGGCGCGTTCGAGCAATTCGGCTGCGCGCGCGAGCGCCTTGCCGCGCATCGCGCCGACCTCGCCCTCGGTCGCGCGGACGAAGAACACGTCCTCGTCCGGGTCGAGCGACGCGTGGAACGCGAGCAGCCGGTCGTCGCGCGTGCCGGCGTCGCTTCCTTTACCGGTACCGCCTTTCGCGCCGCGCTGCAGCGCGTCGAACTCCCGCGCCACCGCCTCCTTGCGCGCGAGCTCGATCGCCGCGGCGTCCGCCCACGGCCCGGCGTCGATCTGCCGCAGGCCGTCGAGCGCCTGCGCGGTCTCGCCTTTGCGCCACGCGTCGGACGCGCTGCGGTAGCGGCTCACGGTCTCGGCCGACGGCAGCGCCCCGGCACCGAGCTGCGCAAACTGCCGCTGGAACGGCGGCGTCACGAACTGCAGCGTCGCGAGGCGCGCGACGAGCGGCCCGAGCCGGCGTTCGCGCAGGTCGCGCTCGAGCGCGACGTACTGCCGCAAGTCGTCGCGCAGGCGGTCGATGCCGGCAAGGCGCGGATACTTGCCGGCATAGTCGTCGAGCACCGCGCTGAGCCCTTCCGCGCGGCCTGCCGCGAGTTCGGCCGCGGTCGTGTCGTCGAGCCGTCCGATCGCCGCGAGATACACCGACTCGTCGCTTTCGAGCCGGCGCAGGTGCGTCAGCGCCGCGGCGTGAAGGTCACGGAATTCGGGCACGACGTTCGCAACGCGCGCGAGCGCGCGCTGGTGGGCCTTCGTGTCGTCCTGCCAGCGCCGGAGCAGCGCCTGGATCGCGGTCTCGTCCTCGTAAATGCGGATCGACGCATCCGGCCCGCCGCGCGCGTCGACGAAGCGCTCGATGTCGGCGACCCAGTCGAGCTCCGCGAGCAGCGCCTGCGCCTCGGCGTTGTGCCGCACCTGCGCCTTCATGTCGGCAAGCATCGCGCCCGCATCGTCGAATCCGCCGTCGTCGATCTCCTCGATCCATTCCGCCAGCTTCGCCTTCAGGATCGCTTCGGTGCCGATCGTCTTCGCGCCCGCGTCGTCCGGATCGCGCGCGAGCTGCGCGTCCGCGACCGTCGCCGCGCGCGCGTAGTCGCCGTCGGCGACGAGCGCCGCCAGCTCGCGCTGGTCGCTGCCGGCGAGCCGCAGCCCGA
>NZ_JAKFEF010000008.1:0-6930 GCF_036675785.1 Aromatoleum sp. | reverse complement strand
GCGTACGGCATCAAGAGCGTTCCAGCTGTCGTGATCGACGGCCGTCTGGCCGCGTGCTGTGAGAACCGCGGGCCCGACCGCGAGCAGCTGCTCGCAGCCGGCATCGGCAAGGCGCGCGAGTAGGGGTGCCGTTAAGGAAGGCGGCATCAACCGACAAGTAGGACGACACGCGCCGCGATGAGCCCGCGGCGTCTCACCCGGCGTCCTGATCGAGACGGCTGTCCCCTGGGTCGCCGGCGGCCGCAGTGACTGTTGGCGCCGCACGGGGCGGGAGGTGCCGGTACAGGCTGGAGCGGGCGATGCCGGTCTTCGCCACGATCTCGGCGATCGTTTCCCCGCTGTCGCGCAGATGCGCGGCGTAGCTCAGTTTGGCGGGGTCGATGAGCACTGGCCGTCCGATCCGCCGGCCTTTCGCCGTCGCGACCGCTCGGGCGTGCGCGGCGCGTTCCATCGCGTACGTGCGCTCCATCTGCCCGAACAGCGCGAGCAGCACGACGGCGAGCTGGGCCATCGGGTCGTCGGGGTTGCTGGAGTCGACCTTGATCGGGTCGGCGAGGTTGCGCACTCCCACGCCGCGCTCGGCGAGCTCGTGGATCAAGTTCAGCGTGTCGCGGACAGTGCGGCCGAGCCGGTCGAGGGTGTGTACGACGATGACGTCGCCGTCGCGGGCGTACGCGACGACTTCGCGTAGCCCGGGCCGGTCGGTGGTCGCGCCGGATTTCTTGTCCAGGTAGATCCGCTCGGGCGGTATCCCAGTCGCGGTGAGCGCGTCGATCTGACGATCGAGATCCTGCTTGACAGTCGAGACGCGCGCATATCCGAGGTCCACCGGCGGACCGTACCGCAAGTCGTGCCCGTACCCAGCTTCCGGCACTACCTTGTGAGCTCAACCTGTGGGACGCGATTCTGTGGCCTCGCCGCCGCCTGTCGCGCCCGGGCCCAGGCCGTTCCACTTCCTAGGAAGCGGGACGCAGCGGTTGATCGGCTACGCGGTTGGTCGAAGCGGTGGTGACATGGCCTTGCCGGGGAAGCGCCGAGGCTTCCAACCTGAAAGCGCTCTAGCCTTATCGCCGTCGAAGCTCGGCGCGGGCGCGGGAGCCGCCACCGTCGGTATACGTCGAGCTGATACGCACCACCACCCGCTTGTGGGCGGGCATCGCAAACTGCCAGTGTCGTGCGTCTAGCCGGATGACGGGGAGCATCCTGGCGCGCGTCGACCTGGTTCTCATCAGGTGCACGCGGACCGACTCAGCGTCAAGTCGGCTGTTGATGACGACGTCGCTTCCAGGCTTGGCGAAGAATCGCGGCAGGGCGCTGCCTATCGCGGGCTTGCCGATTGCGCCGGAAAAGCCGTTTCCGTCTGGTCGCGGGCGTGTCCAGCTCTCCAGGACTGTCGTTGTGACGCGTCCGCCACGCTTGAGTTGCAGTGAGGGTCGTGGTGGCGGAGCGGCCATCCCGTCTCCCGCGCCAGGCAGCGTGACCGGTGGCTTGGTCTGTGCGGCGCCGTGACCCGCTGCGATCAGCAGCGTGGCCACGGCGGCGATAACAGAAATGCTCAAGCGCATCGGCTAGGGCCCACTGGCGCCCGCTGTCGTCTTGGGCGGCAGCACGTCGATGATCCGGATCAGGTCCGCGGAGCCCTTTGCCTCCGGTCCGCACACGCGCTCGACAAACAGGTTCTCTTTGACCTTCTTACGACGGCAGTCGCCGGGTGGCGGCGGATCGATAGCCGTTCGGTCCTGGCCGTGGTCGACCGCTTGAGCTGCGCGAACGCGCGCGGCGCTCAATGACGCGGCGGTCGCCCCGCCGTCAATGTGAGCGTGCGTGGCACGGATCCGGTCATAGTCATGTGCGTTGGGCGCAACCTGGAACGCGGAGCTCGCGAAGTACCCGGCGCCCATGCAGGTGTCGCCCGCAATATGGTCAAGGCCCCACGCGTGACCGAGCTCTTGGCACTGCGCCGAGTGCGCCGCGACCTGGCATGGACCCGCGACGTTTCCTGTCTCCACGCAGGTCTGGCCCGCGTAGTTCATCCCGCTGTTCTCGTCGTCAAGCCTGGCGCGAACAGAACTGACATGCCCGGTTGAGTAGATGACGACGTACTCGGCGAGGCCAGCGTAGAGATCGCCACCGTTGCCGAGCCCGTTGTAGTTGTTCCAGTTGCACACCACGACGCCCTTGGTGCTGATCGGGCAGTTGTAGGAGTCAGAGCTGAGCGCGCCGGCCGCGGTCAGTGTCAGGTACATCGCGTTGTCCCAGTTCGCGCGGTCAGTGGACAAGAACGAGCGCCAGCGCTGGCCGGCCGTGCTGTTGGTTAGGTTGTCGAACACGCTGATGCTGCGCAGCGCCGTAGAAGGCGAATTGGACTTCCAATGGATCGGAGCGCCATTGCTCAGCGTCATCTGATGAGCCGCAGACGCTGCGGCAGGCAGTGCGACCAGGACTAGTCCGATGGCCGCTGCGAGCACGCCGCATCGCTGGGCGCGCCTGAACGCCGGTCGATCTCGAAGCGTCATATGACCTCCGCGCTCCCCAGTGCGGAGCGCCGCTAGAACCCTTCCCCGTCGTTGCAAACGGTGACAGGTGGCTCCAGCAGTATCAAGTTTGTCCACAACACAAGCGGCCCGTGATTTGAGGCGAAGGGTGACGTGTGCGGATTCGGACGGAAGTTGCGGATTCGAGTCCGCTCACGCGGTCCCCCGGTCGCCGCCGCACAATCGTCGCCTGGTTGACTTGCGGCCCTGATGTTGGCCAGAGCTGATCGCGATCTGCGCGCGCTCGTCGCCGAGCTCCGCGACGACGCGGCTGTCGCCGAGCGCTTGGGCCTGGAGCTTGACGGGCTGATCGAGGCCGCCGAGGGACGCACCGAGCGGCTGTTTTGGACGGTCAGCGATCCGCACCAGTATCCGGGCCCGGCGACGCATGGCGCGCTGACGGGGGCGTGGTTTCACGGGGCGTTGTGCGGCGCCGTCGCTCGCGGCTGGGAGTCGGTGCTGCCCGAGCGACTGGTCGGTGCGGGGGATCTGATGGAGGCCATCCAGTCCTTCGAGGCGGAGTCGGGCGAGACGGGTGATTCGCGCAAGACGCTCGGCCGCTACGGCATGGTGCGAGCCACGCTGCAGCCCGAGTTCGGCGCCCTCGCGCCCGAGCGCGCCGTCGTTGTCCTCTCCTCGGAAACCGGCGCGCCGGCGGAGGAGAGCCGTGACCTGCTGGGCCTTTTCGCGATCGACGGCGCGGTCGTCGCGCGCAACGCCCTGGACCGCGTCGCCGCAGATGCCGGCCCGGCGCCCGCGCACATCCGACGCGGCCTGACCTCCTATCGCCTGCACCGCAACGCGCTGGAGATCATGGACATGATCGCTACGATGCCGATCGAACCCGACGAGCGTTGAGGTGGCGCGCAACCTCGGTCTGGACGAGGTCGTCGATCACTTCACCCTGATCGGCGACGAGCTGGAACTGCTGCGCAACAAGTCGGGCGCGACCCGCCTGGGGTTCGCCGTCCTGCTGAAGTACGTGCTGTGGCGCGGGCGCTTCCCGCCCGCAGCACAGCAGCTCCCTGAAGACGCCGTCGCGCACCTCGCCCGCCAGGTCCGCGTTCCCGCCACCGAGCTTGAGTCATATGACTTCGCCAGCCGCACCGCGCAGCGCCACCGCACCGAGATCCGCGCGTACACGGGCTTCAGGGAGTGCAGCGTCGCCGACGCCGAGACGCTGACGGGCTGGCTGGCCGAGCACGTCGCCGGGGTCGAGCGTCGCGAGCCTCGCGTCCGCGAGGAGCTCCTGGCGCGCTGTCGCGCGCAGCTGATCGAGCCGCCGACCCTCGACCGGGTCAGCGAGATCACGCGGTTGGCGCTGTACCGCGCCGAGCAGGCGCTGCTTGGGCTGATCGCAGCACGCGTCGACGCGGCGGCGATTGAGCGCCTCGAGGCGCTGATCGCCGTCAGCGACGATGAGGGCGACGGGGAGGACGTGCTGGCCTTGATCAAGGCGGCGCCGGGCAACGTGAGCCTCGACACGATGCTCACGGAGATCGCAAAGCTCGAGGCGATCCGCGCGATCGGGCTGCCGCCTGACCTGTTCGCCGACATCGCCCCGCCGGTCGTTGCGGGCTGGCGTGCCCGCGCGATCGTCGAGTCGCCCAGCCATCTGCGTGAGCATCCGCAGCCGACGAAGCTCGCGCTGCTGTGCGCGCTGCTCGTCCTGCGTGAGCGGGAGGTCACCGACACCCTCGCGCAGCTGCTGATTTCCACGATCCATCGCATCAACGCGCATGCCGAGAAGAAGGTCGTCGAGGAGTTCGTCAAGGACTTTCGCCGCGTACGCGGCAAGGACACGATGCTCAGGAAGATCGCCGAAGCCTCCCTCAAGGCCCCGGATGACAGCGTGCGTGAGGTGATCTACCCGGTCGTCGGCGGCGCGGCAACTCTGACCGACCTTGTCAATGAGTACCGCGCGACCGGTACGGAGTACCAGCGTCAGAAGCGCAAGGTCTTCAAGGCGTCCTACACCAATCACTACCGGCGTGGCCTGATCCGGCTGCTCGGCGTGCTCGAGTTCAGATCGAACAACACCGCCCATCAGCCGGTCATCGACGCCCTCGGCCTGATCGTCCGCTACGCCCACGACGGCGGCACGTACTACCCGCTCGGCGAGCACGTCGTCCTGGATGGCGCCGTCAACGCCGACTGGACCGAGCTGCTGACCAAGACCGACTCGCGCGGGCGCGCGCGCGTCGTGCGTGGCGTCTACGAGGCGTGCGTCTTTCAGGCGTTGCGTGAGCGGTTGCGCTGCAAGGAGATCTGGGTCGTGGGAGCGCACGAATGGCGAAACCCCGACGAGGACCTCCCAGCCGACTTCGAGGTCCACCGCGCCGAGCACTACGACAAGCTGCGCAAGCCGCTTGACCCCAAGGCGTTCACGGCGGGGCTGCGCGAAGAGATGCGCTCCGAGCTCGCCGCGCTGAACGACGCGCTGCCCGCCCTGGACTGGTTGCAGATCACCGACCGTAAGAGCGGCGCGATCCAGTTGACGGCGCTGGACGCTCAGCCTGAGCCGCGCAACCTGCGGCGCCTGAAGAAGGCGGTTCGGGAGCGCTGGGGGCAGGTGCCGCTGATCGACATGGTCACCGAAGCCGCGCTGCGGACCGGGATGCTCGGCGAGCTCACTGCCGTGGGCTCACGCGAGGCGCTGCAACGTTCGGTCCTGTGGGAGCGGCTGCTCTTGGTCGCCTACGCCTACGGCACGAACACGGGCATCAGCGCCGTCGCCGCCGGCAACCACGGCCACAGCGAAGCCGACCTGCGCTACACCGCCCGGCGCTACTTCACGATCGATGGCGCCCGCCTCGCCGCGATCCAGCTCGCGGACGCCACGTTCGCTGCCCGCGACCCCGTCCTCTGGGGTGAGAGTACGACGACCGTCGCGTCGGACTCCACGCACTTCCGTGCCTACGACCAGAACCTGTTCACTGAGTGGCACTCCCGCTACGGCGGGCGTGGCGTGCTGATCTACTGGCACGTCGAGAAGAAATCGATGGTCGTGCACTCACAGCTGATCAGCTGCGCCGCCAGCGAGGTCGCGGCGATGGTCGAGGGCGCGATGCGCCACGGCACCTCGATGCAGTTGGAAGGCAACTACGTCGACTCGCACGGCCAATCGGAGATCGGGTTCGCGATCACGCGGCTGCTGGACTTCGACCTGCTGCCGCGGATGAAGCAGATCAACAAGGCCAAGCTGTACGGGCCCGACCGCGGCCAACCCGACGCGTATCCCGCCTTGAAGGCGGCGATGACGCGCCCGATCCGCTGGGAGCTCATCGAGCAGAACTACGACCAGCTCGTCAAGTACGCGACCGCGATCCGCGTCGGGACCGCGTCGACCGAGGCGATCCTGCGCCGCTTCACCCGCAACGCGTCGCACCCCGTCTACCAAGCGATGCTCGAGCTCGGACGCGCGCAGAAGACGATCTTCATCGCGCGCTACCTGCGCGACCGCGACCTGCAACGCGAGATCGAGGAGGGCCTGAACCTGATCGAGTCCTGGAACCGCGTCAACGGCGTCATCTTCTTCGGCAAGAGCGGCGAGTTCGCGACCAACCGCCGCGACCAGCAACAACTCGGGATGCTCGCCCTGCACATCCTCCAAGCCGCCCTGGTCTACGTCAACACGCTGATGCTCCAAGACATCCTCGCCGAGCCCGAATGGCAGGGCGTACTCACCGCCGAAGATCGACGCGGTCTCACTGCCCTGTTCTGGGCGCACGTCCGGCCCTACGGCGAGATCACGCTTAACATGACCAAGCGCCTGGCGCTCAGCGTCGGCGACACCGCAGACATCGATCGCGAGCGCGCCTGAACGAGCACTCTGCGCCGCCGAATCGTGACGCTACTTGTCGGTTGGTGCCGCCTTCCTTAACGGCACCCCAAGTAGGGCGTGTTGCGAATCCAGGTCATCGGGTCGGATGCGTCGCGGGCATGAAGGTGGTCCGACAGCTTGTAGGGTACGTAGTAGCTCGGGAACCCCGCTCGGGGCATGACATGCTCATCTCGCTCAACCAGTTCCGACGCCGACATCACAAGCGCCTGGCTGCGGTCCTTCTGGTGCTGACCCTGTGCTGGTTGGTGTTCGCGGCGCACAGCGCGCCGGCGGAGCGCCACATGAGCGACGACATGGTGGCTTGCCTCGCCATCGGCCAGACCGCGGCTCTCGCGCTTGCGCTCGTGATCGTTGCCATCGCCATGACGCGTCCTGCGTCGAGGCGAGTGACGTGGTTGCGAACGGGCGGACATCCCCGCCCGCCGTGGCGACGACGACGGCCTGTCCCCCGTTCCCGGGCCGGTCCCGCCGTCCTACAGGTCTTTCGGTGTTGACCGGAGCCGACTCACCGGCATCGGGGCCTTCCGCCAGAGACACCTTCCGCCGCTCGAG
>NZ_JAKFEF010000074.1:0-112584 GCF_036675785.1 Aromatoleum sp. | reverse complement strand
GCCGAGCTGGGCCTTGATCGGAATGCCGATCACCGCGAACAGCATCCACGCGGCGAAACACATCGTGAATGCCGTCGTGCTCATGACGAGCACCGAAAACTGTTTCTGACGCGACGAGGCCATCTTTCTTCCCCTCCCGAGTGGAGCACGGATGGCTCCAGGACGAGGTGAAGCGTATGCCTTGCAGATCGCGGCGAACATTCGCCGAAAGCAGGGGTAGGGGGTAACGCGTAGTCCGAACGACTAGTCACTTGGAACTAGTCATTCGGGCTCTGGTGGGTCGATGGATGACAGGCTCGATTCCGGGGAGAGGGGGAGACGGGGACCTCGCGCATGGCGGGAGTCGCAGGTCGGCGAGCCGCAGGCGAAGGCCTACGCGGGGCTTCGGGAAGCTGCAGATGTCGGACATCGCTCCGCTAAGTCCGACCTACGGGTCCAAGTCCGGGGTTGTCTCGGCGGGCGGATTCGGCGCAGGTGGAAGTGAGCCTCGGGCGTAGGCCGACGCGCGGCTTCGGGAAGCCGCGGATGTCGGACATCGCTCCGCTCAGTCCGACTTACGATACTTCCACCTGCGGTGACCACGGAGAAATCGCGGCGAGAATTCCGGGATCGACGGGCCGGCCGTCGGCGGGGGCGCGTGCGCGTCCGGCGCTCGAACGCCGCGACGCAAACGGCGCCCGCCGGGGCTTCGGGATCGGGCGGCGTTACGCCGCGCGCGCGTTCCGGTACGCGGCGAGCACCTTGACCATGTTCGCGAGCAGCAGCGCGAACTCGACGACCACGGTAACGCCGGCGAGCCTGCCGAGGAGGTCGCTGCCGCTGACCGCGGCGATCAGCAGCGCGACGAGCGCGATCGCGTGGGCGGCAAGGTGCCGGCGCACCGGGGCGTCCGGTTGGAGCTTCTTCATGTTCGGCGCCTTCAGCCCTTCCTGCGAGAGGTGGAGCCACGCGAGGAACGGGACAATCTTGTACAGCATGCCGGTGATTGCGCTGACGAAGCCGCCGTGCAGGATCAGGACGCCGGCGAGGATCGGCAACAGCTCGTGGTCGAAACGGTGCGCCAGAATCACGCACGCGAGTCCGGCGATCAGGCTGACCATCGAGAGCTGGAAGGCGCGCGTCGTGTTGTCGGGCACCGACCGGCGGGACTGCGTCTGCAGGCGGACCGTCGTGATCGCATAGGTCGCCGACAGTACGGCGAGAGCCGCGGCGAGCAGCAGTTCGACGAGCGCGAGCTCCATCAGCACCGCGACGCTCCACAGCGCGAGCGCCGCGCAGGTCGCGACGGCCCAGTAACGCGTCAGCTTCGCCGGATAGTTCGGCGTGATCTGAAACATCGGCACGACGACCCAGCTCGCCGCGGCGAGCAATACGCCCGACGCGCCGAGCCATGCCCAGCCGACGTGCAGTTTCACGAGCATCGGCAACGGCAGCGCAAGGCCGCGTGCGAGGGTCGTCGCGAGGAGCATTCCCAGCGTGCCGGCGATGGCGAAGCCCACCAGTGCGAGGCGCAGGTCGCGCGGGGTCGCCTGCGCGACCGGGGTCCGCAGCAGGCCGTACGCCGCGGCGGCGAGAAAGATCGCGAACGTCGCGCCGAGCACGACGACCGCGGTGACGAGGAATGGCGGCGAGCCGGTGCCGAGTCCCCACGCGAGGCTCGCCGTGCCGGTCGCGAGGCCGAGATGCACGAGGCCCGAAATGGTGGGCGTGTTCGGCATCACGGCGCCGGCAACGACCGGAAGGATCTGGAACAGCGCGCCGAACATCACGTTCAGCATGAAGCCGACGGCGATGAGGTGCGTAGCCGCGAGCGCGCCGGCAGTCCAGCGCGATTCGAGCAGCTCGGGCGCGCCGATCAGGACCAGACCGGCGACGAGCCCGAACAGCGGCGCGGTAATGAAAAACCTGAGCGGCGCGGAAAAGGCAGGCGCCGCTTCGTAGCTGAGGCTCAGGTCTGCAGTCGTCATGGGGCGGCGATCTCGATTTCGACAACGCCGTCGTCCCGTATCCTGCTGCTGTGACGGTAGCCGTCACGGTCGAGGATGCGGAACAACGGATGGGGCATTCGGTCGAGCAGCACGGTGATGCTTCCGCCTGCCGGAAGATCGGCGAGCGCCTCCATCACCAGCTCGAAAGGCTGGGGCGGCTCGAGGCCGCGCCCGTCGACAATCTGCGTCATGCAGCCTGCCGGTTGCCGAGCTTTTCGGCGAGCACCGGGGGAAGGTTTTCGCCGGCGAGCTGCGCGTCGCACATCGGGTAAAGGATGTTCTCTTCCTTCATGTTGTGCTGCTGCATCAGGATCAACAGGGTTTCGGCTTCGCCCGCGTAATCGTCGGCGTCCTGCCGGTCGAGCGCATCCTTCATCCGCTCGAGCGCGCTGCGCATCTCGGTGTGCTCGCCGCGCATCACCTGCGTCGGGCCACCCGTCATGCCGGTGACCGCTTCGAAGCGCGGGAAGAGGATCTTCTCCTCGGCGTCGAGATGCGTTTCGAGCGCCGCGATGAAGGTTGCGAGTTCGTTCCCCGCTTCCTGCCACTTCTTTCGCGAGGCGGCCGTCTCGGCGCGCGCGAAGGATTCGTCGCAGGTGCGGTGGTCGTGAGTCATCAGCGTGGCGATTCCAGTCATTGTCCGGCCCTCCTTTAAGGTGGCTTCATTCTCCGAATTCCCGCACTCGCGGCCTTGATTCGCATCAAACGATCCGAGGTGCCAACATTTGCTTGCGCCTGCGGCCACGGCGTTCGTGGAATTGCCGTCCAGCGCCGGTTCAGACGAATTGCCCGGCGGCATGGCCTGACGACCACGCCCACTGGAAATTGAAGCCGCCGAGATGCCCGGTGACATCCATCACTTCACCGACGAAATGGAGCCCGCGGCAGCGTGTCGCCTCCATCGTCTTCGACGACAGGGCGCGCGTATCGATCCCTCCAAGCGTGACTTCCGCCTTCGCATAGCCCTGGGTGCCCGAAGGCACGATCTGCCAGTCGGAAAGGGTCGCGGCGACAGCCTTCAGTTCGGCGGCGCGGAACTGGTTCAACGGCCGTTCCCAGCGGTGCAGCGCGCACCACGCGTGCGCGAAGCGGCGCGGCAGGCGCTCGGCGAGCAGGTTCGCGAGCAGGATCTTGTCGCCGGCGTGTTCTTCGAGCCACGCGAGTGCGTCGATGCCGGGCAGCAGGTCGAAACTCACGGCTTCCCACTCCTCGTCGCGATACGCCTGCGCCTGCCAGTAGCTCGACACTTGCAGGACGACCGGGCCGGACAGGCCGCGATGCGTGATCAGCGCCGCTTCGCGGAAGCGGCCGCCATTGCAGCGCGCCACGACGTCGAGCGAGGAACCGGCGAGCGGCGCGAACTTCTGCAGCGTCTCGGGCGGCAACGTCAGCGGCACGAGCGCCGGCCGTGGCGCCACGACCGCAAGGCCGAACTGCTCGGCGATGCGGTAGCCGAGCGGCGTCGCGCCGATCTTCGGAATCGACAGGCCGCCGGAGGCGATCACGAGGCTCTGGCAGCGCAACGCCCGGCCCCCGGCGCGCACCTCGAACCGGTCGCCGTCGTCGCCGAGTCGCGCGACCGCTTCGACTGCGAGCGGCATCGCGAAGCTCACGCCGGCGTCCCGGCATTCGCCCTGCAGCAGGTCGATGATCTGTTGCGCCGAGTCGTCGCAGAAGAGTTGCCCGTGGTCGCGTTCGTGATAGCGGATGCGATGGCTTTCGACAAGCGCGACGAAGTCGGCCGGGCCGTAGCGGGCGAGCGCCGAGCGGGTGAAGTTCGGATTGAGGGTCAGGAAGTTCTCGGGCCCGACGCGCCGGTTCGTGAAGTTGCAGCGGCCGCCGCCCGAAATGCGGATCTTCTCCGCGAGCTTCGCGGCGTGGTCGATGATCAGCACCTTGCGCCCGCGCCGTCCGGCCTGCGCGGCGCACATCATTCCCGCGGCACCCGCGCCGATCACGATGACGTCGAAATTCTGGTCGGCCAAGGGGAAAGCCCCTCCGTGGAAAGCGGCGCAGGATACGCGCAGGGGGCGGGCGCGGCAATTCACAGATTGGCCTGCTAGATTGAGCGGGCAGTGGCATGATCGCCGCGGATGACATGGTGGAGAATGCATATGGCGGGGACGGGCGCACGGGCGTGGCGGAAGATCGGATCGCCACGCGTGATGCGGGCGGCAAAGTGGACGGCCGGAATCCTTGCCGCGATCGCGATCCTCGGTTTCCTGGTTCTGCCGCCCGCAGTGCGTCATTTCGGCGAACGGGCGCTCGCCGACGCGCTCGGCCGGCAAGTCACGATCGAGCGCGTGCGCATCAATCCTTTCGCGCTGTCGCTGACCGTGAGCAACGTCCGGGTCGCCGAAGCGGACGGGCAGGGCGACGCATTCTCGTTCGTGACCCTGTACGCCAACCTGCAGGCCGAGTCCCTGATCCGCGGCGGTCCAGTGCTGCGCGAACTGCGCGTTGAAGCGCCGCACGCGCGTTTCGCGAGGCTCGAGTCGGGACGCAACAACTGGTCGGACGTGATCGACCGTTTCGCGGCAAAGCCGCCTTCCGAGGACGACGACGAGGCGCGCTTCTCGGTGAACAACATCCGGATCATCGGTGGCGCTGTCGCCTTCGAGGATCGGATGGTCGGGTTGAAGCACGAGCTGTCCCAACTCGATATCGGTCTGCCGTTCCTGTCGAACCTGCCGGCGAAAGTCGACCTTTTCGTCGAACCGGTCGTGTCGGCGCTCGTCAACGGCCGCCCGCTGCGTCTGGACGGCAGGACGCGCCCGTTCAGCGAGGACCGCGAAACCGTGCTCGACGTCGTCCTCGACGGTTTCGATTTCACGCCGTATCTCGCTTACCTGCCGTTCGACGCCGCGTTCAAGGTCCCCGAAGGGCGGCTGACGACGCGGCTCGAAGTGGCGTTTTCGCAGCCCGTGGAGGTCGGAACGAAGCTCGCGGTGAAGGGCACGGTGGAACTCGCGGGGTTTCGGCTCGAGAACACCGCGGGCGAGGCGATGCTGAGCGTTCCGTCCCTCGTCCTGAATCTTGCTGACGTCCAGCCGCTCGGCGGGAAGTGGCACTTCGATCGGCTGGAGATTGCGCAGCCGGAAGTCGACGTCGTGCGGCTCGCGAATGGAAAGCTGAACTTCCAGGAGATCCTGCCGACCGCCATGACGCGCGCGGAGGCAAAGGACGGGGCGCAGGACGGAAAGAAGGCTGCGCCGGAGTCCGCGGCTGGAGGCGCGACTCGATCGGGCGGAGAGAAGGCAGCCGGAGAAAACGCCTCGACCGCGAACGGGGCCGCCGGCAACGCTGACGGCAAGGATGGACGGCAGGCACCGCCGGTCTTCGCGCTCGACCACGCGAGGATCGATCGCGCGCAGATCCGCTTCGAGGACCGCACGACCGTGACGCCGTTCCGCACCGAGTTGAGAAACGTGGTGATCGAGGCGAGAAACCTCGGCACCGCGCCCGATGCCGTCGCCGACGTCGCGGTCGACTTCACGACCGACGCCGACGAGAAGAGCAACCACCGCGGCCATCTGCGGCTCGTGCCGTTCGAACTCGACGGCCGCGTCGCCGCCGAAAACCTGCTCGCGAGCCGCTACGCGCCGTACTACGGCGCCGCATTGCCAGGAGGCGAGATCCGTAACGGACGCGTCGACGCGACCGTGAAATACACGGTCAAGACAGGTGAAGGCGAGCCGGCGATCGACGTGCTCGCGGAGGCGGTCGTGCTGCGCGACTTCGAGCTCGGGCTCAAAGGGCAGTCGCCCGCGTTCGCGAAGCTGTCGCGGCTCGCGATCGAGAACGTCGCGGTGGCACCGGCCGGACGCTCGATCACGGTCGGCCGCGTCGAATCGAAAGGCGCATCGTTCTCGCTCGTCCGCGGACGGGACGGCAGGCTCGATGCGCTGGGTTTGCTCGACGCACCGTCGGGTTCGAACCGAAGCGTGGAACCGGCAAGCGGCCAGAACAGCGAGGCGCAAGCCGGGAAACCTTGGTCGTTCGTCGTCGAAAAGCTCGCGCTAGACGATTGGGCGGTGCGCCTGGAAGATCGGACGCTGGCGAAGCCGATCGTGATGCAGGCGAACGCGATCAAGCTGACCGCGGACGGGCTGAGCAGCGCGAAAGGAGCGACGACGGAGCTCGATCTGGATGCGCAGGTCAATCGCCGCGGCCGCGCGACGATCAGCGGGACGCTCACGCCCTCGCCGCTGAAAGGCAGCTTCCGCATCGATCTGCGATCGGTGGGCCTGCTGCCGCTGCAGCCGTACCTCGTCAATGAGCTCAACATCGAAATTACGGGCGGCAACCTCACGAGCCGAGGCACGCTCGCCTTCGATATGGCGAGCGACGGCACCTTGAAGGGCAGCTTCAAGGGCAATCTCGGCGTCTCCGACTTTTCGTCGATCGACACGAACCACTCGACCGATTTCGTCCGATGGCAGGCGCTGAATATCGCTGACATCGATCTGCGCCTTTCCCCGTTCGCGCTGTCGATCGCCGAGATCGGGCTGACCGACTTCTACACGCGGCTGATCCTCGACGAGACCGGCCAACTCAATCTCCGCGAGATCCGTCCAACGCCGCAGCACACGGAAGCGGCCGAAGCGAACGAGGCGAAACCGGAGGCGGAAACCAAGGGCAGGACGACGACCGCCGAGGTCCCGCCGCCGCCCGAATCCCCTCCGCCGATCGCGGTCGGAAAGATCGTGGTCAAGCAGGGCAACATCGCGTTCCGGGACCGGTTCGTGCGCCCGAACTACGATGCGAACCTGACCGGCATGGAAGGCGAACTCGTCGGGCTGTCCTCGGACCCCGCGACCCTCGCGCGGCTCGATCTGCGGGGAAAGGTCGCCAAAACGGCGCCGGTCACCGTCGCCGGCGAGTTCAATCCGTTCCGACAGGATCGCTATCTCGACATCGCCGCGTCGGTGAAGGACTTCGAACTGACCGCGGTGTCGATGTATTCGAGCAAGTACGTCGGCTACGGCATCGAGAAGGGAAAGCTCTCGGCCGACCTGAACTACAAGATCGAGGACCGCAAGCTGAGCGCGACGAATCGCGTCTTCCTCGATCAGCTGACTTTCGGCGAGAAGGTCGACAGCCCCGACGCGCTCAACCTGCCGGTTCAGCTCGCGGTGTCGCTGCTTAAAAACCGCGAGGGCGAAATCGACCTCCGGCTGCCGATCAGCGGTTCGCTCGACGACCCGCAGTTCAGCATTGCCGGCCTCGTGTTCAAGGCGATCGTGAATCTCGTCGGCAAGGCGCTGACGGCACCGTTCGCGTTGCTCGGGTCGATGTTCGGCGGCGGCGAGGAGTTGTCCTATCTCGAATTCGCGCCCGGCCGAGCATCGTTCCCGCCCACCGCCGAGGAAAAGCTCGCGACGCTGGCGAAAGCGCTGACCGATCGGCCGGCGCTGCGGCTCGAAATCACCGGACAGGCGGACCCGGCGAGCGACACCGAAGGTCTGAAGAAGGTCAGGCTCGAGCGGGCGATAAAGGCGGCGAAGCTGAAGGCGTCAGGCGACGAAGGGGAAGGGCCGCCGCTCGACGAAGTCGTGATCGGCCCCGAGGAATACGCGAAGTGGCTCGAGCGCGTGTATCGGGATGCCGATTTCGAGCGGCCGCGCAACATGATCGGCTTGCTGAAGGACCTGCCGCCCGCGGAGATGGAAGCGCTGATCCTCGCGAACACCTTCGTCGACGACGAGGGGCTGCGGCGGCTCGCGCAGAGACGGGCGCAAGCGGCCAAGACCGCGCTGCTCGAAAAGGGGCAGATCCCCGCGGAACGGATTTTTCTGCTCGCGCCCAAAGTCGAAGCGGGCGAAGGAGAGGGCGGCGCGGGGCGGCGCGCCGTCTTCTCGCTCCGTTAGGGGGCCCGGGCGCTTCGGGCGATCGACGCAGACAGGAGGCATCATGACGAGCAGATTGACCGACGCCGAACGTGCGGGCGCGCTGTCAGGACTTCCGGACTGGAGACCGGTCGAGCAGCGGGACGCGATCAGCCGGAGCTTCCGGTTCGCGGACTTCAATGCGGCGTTCGGCTTCATGAGCCGCGTCGCGCTGATGGCCGAGAAGCTCAACCATCATCCAGAATGGTTCAACCTCTACAACCGCGTCGAGATCACGCTGTCGACCCACGACGCCGGGGGACTGACGTGGAAGGACATCGAGCTCGCGCGATTCATCGATCAAGCCGCAGTCGGAAGCTGACGCGGCGGGGGCGCGACCTCTTGCCCCCCCCCCGCGTTCACCGATCAAACGGCCGCGAGCGCCTGATCGAGGTCCGCGATCAGGTCGTCGACGTGCTCGATGCCGACGGACAGCCGGATCATGTCCTCCGATACGCCGGCTTTCAGCATCTCGTCCGGCCCGAGCTGGCGGTGGGTCGTCGAGGCCGGGTGGCAGGCGAGCGTCTTGCAGTCGCCGATATTCACGAGCCGGGTGACGAGCTTCAGCGCGTCCTGGAGGCGCCCGCCGGCGTCGCGCCCGCCCTGCACGCCGAAGTTGAGGATGCCGGACGCGCGCCCGCCCATGTAGCGCTGCACCAGCGCGTGGTCCTTGTGATCCTCGAGGCCGGCGTAGTTCACCCAGCTCACCTTCGGATGATTCTTCAGGAAGGTCGCGATCGCGACGCTGTTTTCGCAGATGCGGTCCATGCGCAGCGCGAGCGTCTCGATTCCCTGCAGGATCAGGAACGCGTTGAACGGCGAGATCGCGGCACCCATGTTGCGCAGCGGCACGACTCGCGCGCGGGCGATGTAGGCGGCGGGGCCGAGCGCTTCGGTGTAGACGACGCCGTGGTAGGAGACGTCCGGCTCGTTCAGCCGCCGGAACCGCGTCTTGTGTTCGGCCCACGGGAACCGGCCCGAGTCAACGATGATGCCGCCGATCGAATTGCCGTGTCCGCCGAGGTATTTCGTCAGCGCGTGCACGACGATGTCGGCACCGTACTCGAACGGCCGGCACAGATACGGGGACGGCACGGTGTTGTCGACAATCAACGGCACGCCGTTGCGGTGAGCAACTTCGGCGAGCTTTTCGAAATCGGTGATGTTGCCGAGCGGATTGCCGACCGATTCGCAGAACACCGCCTTCGTCCGCGAATCGATTAGGCGCTCGAACGCGTCCGGGTCGCGGTAATCGGCGAAGCGGACTTCGACACCGTATTGCGGCAGCGTGTGCGCGAAGAGGTTGTAGGTCCCGCCGTACAGCGTGCTGGACGTGACGATGTTGTCGCCGGCCTCGGCGATCGTCTGGATCGCCGCGGTGATCGCCGCCATGCCCGATGCCATCGCCAGCCCCGCGATGCCGCCTTCCATTGCCGCGACGCGCTTTTCGAGCACGTCCTGCGTCGGGTTCATGATGCGCGTGTAGATGTTGCCCTGCACCTTGAGGTCGAACAGGTCCGCGCCGTGCTGCGTGTCGTCGAACGCATAGGAAGTCGTCTGGTAAATCGGCACCGCGACCGCCTTGGTCGTCGGATCGGGGCTGTATCCGCCATGGACGGCGAGCGTTTCGAGCTTCATGCGATTCTTCCTCCGGTCGTTGAGCGGAAAAGTATAACCAGCGTGATTTGCGAAGCCGAACAGTTATTCCTGCGGCGGCGCCCCGAATTCGCGCAAGGCGTCTTGCACCGGAGGAGCACTCTCGGCAGCCGATCCATTTCATACGCAGTGGTTGTGCCCCCACAATGCAAACGAAATACAACCGAACGGAATATTTTCTTGAATCGCACCTTTGCTGTTCCATAATGTGGAAACTTCGCTGGGGAGGAGGTTCGACTCCCGGGTCAGGCAGCGTTCGGTCACGGAGGACGGGTGAAATGGAAGCTTCAGGGGGTATCGCGACGTGGCTCGAACTCGTCGTCGCGCCGGAATGGCGAAAGAATTCCTGCAAGATCCGCGTTCACGCGGTCGGAGGCCGGGACGGAAACTGCTTTGCAATTTCGATGGATCACCGCTGGCTGTGCGCGGCCGGTGGTGCGCTGACGGTCTTTTGCGGGCACGCGTCCGCGCTGCACTTCCTGAAACTGCTGCGCATCGACGACTTCGACTCCGGCGAGCCGCCGCAGAACGGCCTGCGCTGCGAAGGAAACCGTTGCTGCCTCTGCGCCGACGATGCGAAGGGGCTGACGCGCTGTCCCGTGAGTCGACTCGCCCACCGCTACCTGAGCTGATCGCGCCCCGCCAACTCGACGCGGACGAGACCGCGGAGCGCATTCGCGACGTGAATTGTGCGCGCGTCGAGCAGATCGCGAACCGTCAGCCGCCGCTCCCGCGCCCCTTCGGCCAGCAGCTTGCGCCGATAGACGCCGTCGAGCGCGCCGCTTGCGAGCGGCGGCGTCGACAGCCGCCCGTCGCCGAGGTCAAGGAACACGTTCGTGCGGGCACCTTCGACGAGTTCGCCCCGCTCGTTGAGGAATAGCGCATCGAAGTGCCCGGCGGCGGTCGCGCCCGCGAGCTCCCGGTCGTAGGCTTCGCGGAGCGTCGTCTTGTGGCGGCTGAGTGGATTCCGGCTCGAGACCCGGTGGAGCGAAACGATGACCGTCGGCACTTTCGCACCGACTCCCGCTTCGAGCGGCGCCTTCGTGATGTCCAGGCTCCCGGACGGCGCGAGCTGCGCGCGGACGCGATGAGGGCCGGTCAGCACCGCCGCTTCCGCGAGCAGTGCGGCGCGTAACGAACTCGAATCGAAGCGGAAGCCGAAATGTGCGGCGGACGCGGTCAGGCGCTCCAGATGGAGTTCGAGCAAGGAATAAGGCGCCGGATCCGCCGGCTCGCAGCGAAGCGTCTCGATCAGGTCGAACTCGGCGCCAAGCCCGGTGAGAAACTGCGCCTTCAGCACGCATTCGGCCCATTCCGCTGCCGGGTCCGAGTCGGCGACGATGCCGCTGCCGATGCCCATCGTGACTTTCCCGTCGGGCTCCGCGTCGAGCGTTCGGATCGGGACGCTGAGGCGGAAATCGCCCGCCGGCGAGATCCAGCCGAGCGCGCCGCAATAGAGGCCGCGCGGGTGCGGCTCCAGTTCGTGAATGATCTGCATCGCCCTGATTTTCGGCACGCCGGTAATCGAGCCGCAGGGAAAAAGCGCGCGAAACACGTTGTCGACATCCGCCGCCACCGGTTCGGCGACCACCGTCGAAGTCATCTGCCAGACGCTCGGATACGCTTCGATTTCGCACCGCCGCGTGACCCGGACGCCGCCGGGAGGCGCGAGGCGCCCGAGATCGTTGCGCAGCAGGTCCACGATCATGACGTTCTCGGCGCGGTTCTTGTCTGATGCGGCGAGCGTGTCGGCAGGCTCGCTGCGCGGAGCGGTGCCCTTCATCGGACGACACGTTAGGCTTTCACCGCTGCGCTCGACGAACAATTCCGGCGACCGCGACAGGATTGCGCCGCGGTCGTGGCGAATGAACGCGCCGTGGCGGACGGGCTGAGACGCGCGCAGCCGCCGGTAGAGCGCGAGCGGGTGGCCGTAGGTTTCACCGCGCAGCGCGAAAGTGTAATTCACCTGGTAACAATCGCCGGCTTCGATCAACTCGCGGATCCGCATGACCGACTCGCGGTAGTCCCGCTCCGCGAGATCGAGCGCGATGCCGGCAACGCCGGCCGACCGTTCATGCTCGGGGAGCTGCTCGACCACGCGGGCCAGCATGTCGGAAGTTTCGCCATTACTCAGGCGATCGGCGCGACGGAAAACCCAGGCTTCGAGCAAGGGAGCGCCGGCCGCGGGCAAGAGCGGCGACAGCCTCGGCTCGAGCGCGTACCCGAGTTCGTAGGATGCGGCAACGGCGCTCCACCGGCCGCGCTTCTGCGCCGCCGCGATTGCGCGGAAAGCCGCTGCGAGGTCGTCGGGTGCGCGGCAGACGATGTGCTCTTCGAGGTCCGTTAGCAGCAGGTCGCCGCAATTGTCGAGGTTGTCGTCGAAGAGAGCGAAGTGGGAGAGAGAGTCAAGCATCGCGGCGGTCGAATGGAGCCTTGGCCAAGGCGCACGAATGGTAGCCGATCCCGGACGGCAAATCGGGGGGGCGACATCGCCGAGCCTCCTGTCGTCGGGCAACTGAAAATACATATAGCATTAAAAAGCCAATACGCATATGCTTGCGGAGTTTTGCAAGATGCCTCCGACAGAGCGCTCGACGACCGATGAAGCCTTCCCGCCAGCCATTGCCGTTGTTCCTCCTATTGGCAGTTTCGTTCGCGATGTTCGCACTGGGTTTGGTCGACTCGCTCCTCGCGGGCGGAGGATTCGGAGCGGCCGGCGGTCCGGGAGGTGGAAGGCTGCTGATCTTCCTCGCGTCGTTGATGGGACTGCTGACGGCGGTAATCGTCTGGGCCGTCTGGCCCTTGCTGCGCGTCACGACCGCGCCGCCCGCCACGGTGACGGACGCGATATCGGAAAACGGGTCGGGCGATCGGGGAACGGTTACGGACGCGGCGATGCAGTGGCATCGGTATGGAGCAACTTCGTTTTCGGCGCAGCGAATCCCGCCCGAGCTCGCCGACGCCGGGCTGCCGACGCGGTCCTCGACCGGATTTGCACACTCCATTGCCGACTATCATCCCGTGGCGCAGGCGTACAAGGCCGCGCTCGATCAGGCGCCGGCTGCCGTTCTGATCACCGACCGCAGCGGGCGGATCGAATACGTCAACGATGCCTTTCTCGCGAATGTCGGGTACGAGCGCGTCGAGGTGATCGGGCGGACGCCTCGGCTTCTGGGAGCGGGTCGGGCCTGTGGCAAGGTTTTCCGCGATCTATGGCAAACGGTCGTCGCGGGAGGAGTGTGGCGCGGCGAAATCCTGGGCCGGCGCAGGAACGGAAGCGAGTGCTGGGAAAAGGTCGCTGTCTCACCGCTGCGCGATGGGTCACTGCGGATCTCGCGTTTCGTCGCGGTCTGCGAGGACGTGACCGAGCACAAGCGCAGGGAGGAAGGCCTGCATCAGCTCGCGCGGCTGGATCCGCTCACCGGAATCAGCAACCGGCGGCACCTGATGGAACGGGCCCGGCACGAATGGGTGCGCGCCGACCGCTTCGGCCTGCCGCTTGCGCTGATCATGCTCGACATCGATCATTTCAAGCGGGTGAATGACGAATACGGGCATGCGACCGGAGACAGGGCGATCTGCGCGGTGGCGACGATCTGCGAGGACTGCATGCGCGAGATCGATATCGTCGGGCGGTACGGCGGCGAGGAGTTCGTCATCGTTCTTCCCGGCACCGATCTCGACGGTGCGCGTAAATTGGGCCGACGGCTGCGAAAGCGCATTGCGGACACGGTTTTGCAGGACGAGACGGGGCGCCCGTTCAAGCTCACCGCGAGCCTCGGCATCGCCGAACTGGGCGCAGGCGTGACGCTCGACCGCCTGCTGGTTCTGGCGGACGCCGCGCTGTATCGCGCGAAAAGGGCGGGACGAAACAGGGTAGCTGCGGCGCCGGCGGCGGGAGCGCGTTCCACGCGGGCGTGCGCGGAACTGCTGTGAGCCTCGCCGGCTTCTTGCTCGGCGCCTACTGAAAATTCCGGCTCCGCGCATCGAGTGCGCCGAGCAGCGCGGAATGATCGACGACCCGGTTCGCCAGCAGATGCACGACCTTTCCCTGCCGGCTGATCTGCCCGAACACCCCCAACAGGCGGGCGCCGAGCACTTCCCGTCGCTGGCGCTCGATGAGTTCGGAGCGGACGATCACGTTCGCGAGGCCCGTTTCGTCCTCGACCGTCACGAACAGCGTGCCTTTGGCCGTGCCGGGCCGTTGCCGGCAGGTGACGATGCCGGCGACGCGCGCGAGTTGGCGGTCGGGGCACGCTGCGATTTCGGCCGCCGTCACAAAGCGCATCGCCGCCAGCCTCGCGCGCAGCAGCGCGAGCGGATGGCGTCCGAGCGTGAAACCGAGCTTGGCGTAGTCGGCGAGCAGTTCCTGCGCTTCCGAGGGCGCTTCCAGCTTCGCCTCGGTTTCGGCGATCGGCGCCTCCCGCAGCACACCTTGGGCCGGCTGTCCGCCTGCCGCCTGCCACAGCGCTTGGCGGCGATGCCCCGCGATGCGCTCAAGGGCGCCGGCATTCGCGAGCAGCTTCAGTTCGGCCGCGTCCAGACCGGCCCGCCTCGCGAGATCGTCGACGCTGATAAACGGTGTTTCGGTACGCGCCGCAACGATGCGCTCCGCGGCGTCGCGGTTGAAGCCCTTGACCATGCGCAGCCCCAGTCTCGCGATCGGATTCGGCGAGGCCGCATTCGCGCGCTTATCGCCGCCGCTAGAGGATGCGTCGCTGCGAATCATCGCGGACGGGGGAGGATTCGCGTCGGGCGACGCGTCCATCGCGCAGTCCGCTTCCAGCGTGCAGTCCCATTCGCTCGCCGTGACGTCCGCCGCGCGGACCGTGACCGCATGGCGTCGCGCATCCTGGATCAACTGCGACGGCGAGTAGAAGCCCATCGGCTGGCTGTTGAGCAGGCCGCACAGGAAGGCCCCCGGTTCGAAGCATTTCAGCCAGGCCGAGAAATACACGAGCAGCGCGAAGCTCGCGGCGTGGGATTCCGGAAAGCCGTAACTGCCGAAGCCTTCGATCTGGTTGCACAGTTGTTCGGCGAATTCGGCGCGATAACCGCGGGCGGTCATGCCCGTGAGCAACTGGGCGCGGTAACGCTCGAGTTCGCCGTGGCGCCGGAACGCGCCCATCGCCCGGCGCAACTGGTCGGCTTCGCCGGGGCTGAAGCCGGCGGCAACGACGGCGAGCTGCATGACCTGTTCCTGGAAGATCGGCACGCCGAGCGTGCGTTCGAGCACTTGGCGCACGCCTGTATCGGAGGCGTCGGACGCAGCAGCGGGATCGGCGCTGACTCCCCTAAGCTCGGGCTGCGGATACTCGATCTCCTGCTTGCGTTCGACGCGCGCGCGGGCTTCGAGGTAGGGATGGACCATCCCGCCCTGGATCGGACCGGGACGCACGATCGCGACCTGCACGACCAGATCGTAGAAACGGGTCGGCTTGAGGCGCGGCAGCATCGTCATCTGCGCGCGCGATTCGATCTGGAAGACGCCGACCGAATCGGCGTTCGACAGCATCTCGTAGACTCTGGCGTCCTCGCGCGGGATGTCGGCGAGGGTGAGGGCCTGACCGCGCCACGCGGAAACCAGCGCAAGGCTGCGGCGCAGCGCGGACAGCATGCCGAGCGCGAGCACGTCGATCTTCAGCAGGCCGAGCGTGTCGAGGTCGTCCTTGTCCCACTGGATCACGGTGCGCTCGGGCATCGCGGCGTTCTCGACCGGGACGAGCTCGTCGAGCCGGCCGCGGGCAATGACGAAACCGCCGACGTGCTGCGACAGGTGGCGCGGAAAGCCGACCAGCTCTTCGGTGAGCACGGCGAGCCGCTGCACCGTCGGACTGGCCGGATCGAGCCCCGCCTCGCGCAGGCGGTCGGGCAGGATATGGCGGCCGTCGAACCAGAAGTGGTCGCGGGTGAGTCGTTCGATCTGCCCGGGCGGAAAGCCGAGCGCGCGGCCGACATCGCGCAGCGCGCTGCGGGCGCGGTAGCGGATCACCGTCGCGGCGAGTGCCGCGCGTTCGCGCCCGTATTTTCGATACACGTACTGGATGACTTCTTCGCGCCGCTCGTGTTCGAAATCGACGTCGATGTCCGGCGGCTCGTTGCGCTCCTTCGAGATGAAGCGTTCGACGAGCATGATCCCGAGTTCGGGATCGACTTCGGTGATGCCGAGCGCCCAGCACACGATCGAATTCGCCGCCGAGCCGCGTCCCTGGCACAGGATGCCTTGGCTGCGGGCGAAGCGGACGATGTCGTGGACGGTCAGGAAATAGGCTTCGAAGCCGAGTTCAGCGATCAGCGCGAGTTCGTGTTCGATCTGCGTCCGGACCCGGGGCGTCGCAGGATCCCCATGCGGCTGCCGGTAACGCCAGCGCAGGCCGTCTTCGACCAGCCGGCGCAGCCAGCTCGCCGGGGTTTCTCCCTCCGGCACGAGTTCCACCGGATATTCGTAGCGCAATTCGTCGAGCCGGAAGCGGCATTGCGCCGCGATGGCGAGCGTCTCGGCGAGCAGCGCAGGCGGATAGCGCGCCGCGAGCACCTCTCGTGCGTGCAGGCAGCGTTCCGAATTAGGAGCGAGCGCGTGGCCCGCTTCGGCCACCGTCCGATGCAGCTGGGTGGCGGCGAGGACGTCGGCGAGCGGACGTCGTGCCGCGTCGTGCATCAGCGCGCCGGTCGCCGCCACCGGACGGAGTCCGGCTTCGACCGCGAGCGCCTGCAGCTGTGCGAGCCGCGCGGCATCGTTCGGACCGCAAGCGAGTTCCACCGCAAGCCACGCCCGCTCCGGGAAACGCTCGCCGAGCCAGCGTCCATCGGCCACCATCGCGGCAGCGTCGAGCGGACCGTCGTCGGGCGGCACCAGCAGCGCGAGGCAGCCCGGCACGCCGCCGTCGAGATCGGCCCGGGCCAGGCGGTACTGGCCTTTTTCGGCGGCGCGCCGACCGGTGCTGATGAGCCGCGCGAGGCGTCCGTAAGCGTTGCGATCGGTCGCCAGCAGCACCACGCGCGGCCCATCGGCCAGCCGGATCTCGCTGCCGACGATCAGTTTCAAAGGCAGCGAAAGCCGGCGGATTTCCTGGTGCGCGCGCACGACCCCCGCGAACGAACATTCGTCGGTGATCGCGATCGCGTCGTATCCCAATTCGACCGCCCGGATAACCAGTTCTTCCGGATGCGAAGCCCCGCGCTGGAAGCTGAAGTTGGTCAGGCAGTGGAGTTCGGCGTACGCGGGCGCGGAAGGGGGGTAACCGGTAAAACTGTACATATGAACAGTATAGCGGCTCGGGGGCCGAATGCAGTCCCGCCTGCGCGTTCGCCCGAGCGACGACGTGCGGCGGCGACGATTGCTTCTTTCTTGCCGCACAGGGACCTTCTTGCTATCTAGGGGATATCGCAATCGGCCGGCACGTCGCCTTCCCCGGGTGGACAACCCGCAAGAAATGTTACGGAGACTTGAACGATGCAGATCTGGGTCGACGCCGACGCCTGTCCGAAGGTGATCAAGGAGATCCTCTATCGCGCGGCCGAGCGGCTCGGCGTCATGCTGACGCTCGTCGCGAACCAGCCGCTGTTTCCGCCGCGCTCGCCGTGGATCAAGACGCTGCAGGTGCCGCCCGGATTCGACGTGGCGGATAACGAGATCGTCCGGCGCCTCGCCTCGGGCGACCTCGTCGTGACCGCCGACATCCCCCTCGCGGCCGAAGTGATCGGATGCGGCGCCCACGCGCTCAATCCGCGCGGCGAGTTCTACTCGACCGAGAACATCCGCGAGTTGCTGAACCTGCGCGACTTCAACGACACGTTGCGTGCGAGCGGCGTGCAGACGGGAGGCCCGGCGGCGCTGACCCACTCGGACCGGCAAGCCTTCGCCAACCGGCTGGACCGGTTTCTCGCCCGGCAGCGGGTGCGCTGACTCCGGCGCCGACAGCGCCGCTCGTGCGCCGAGGCACAGGCTCCGCCTTATCCCCACGCGCCGTGGGCAGGGCTGTGGACAACTTGTGGGGATGCGTCGCAGAGGCTTGAGCCGAAAGGACATGTTGTATCTGCACAAAAAAGAGGCATCGGCGCAACAGTGCTGCGGGGCGCTAGAATCGCAGATCCCGTCAAACCCACCGCCACCCGTCGATGACCGATTTCCCGCCCATCCGCTACACGATCCTCCCCGCCCGGCCCGAAGCGCATCTTTTTGAAGTGACGTGCGAGGTCGCCGATCCCGACCCCGCCGGCCAGGTCTTCCGCCTCCCGGCGTGGATCCCCGGCAGCTACATGATCCGGGAGTTCGCACGCAACATCGTGACGCTGCGCGCGGAATCCCGGGGCGAACCGGTCGCGGTCGCGAAGCTCGACAAGCACACCTGGCAAGCGGGCGCGCTTCCCGCCGGGAGCCCGGTGACGCTGCGCTACGAGGTGTATGCGTGGGACCTGTCGGTGCGCGCGGCACATCTGGATACGACGCACGGGTTCTTCAACGGCCCGAGCGTCTTCGTCGCGGTCGAGGGCAAGACCGGGCGCGCCTGCCTCGTCGATATCCGTCCGCCGGAAGGAGCCGCGAGGCGCGGGTGGAAAGTCGCGACGACGCTGCCGCCGGCGACGGGCGAAGCTGGCGCCGCGGCGCCGCTGGCGTTCGGGCTCCACCGCGCCGCGAACTACGACGAGCTCGTCGATCATCCGGTCGAAATGGGATGCTTCACGCACGCGGTCTTCGAGGCCGCCGGCGTTCCGCACGAGATCGCGCTGACCGGTCGCCATGATTGCGACATCGAGCGGCTGCGCGCGGACCTCGCGCGGATCTGCGACTGGCAGATTCGCCTCTTCGGCACGCCGGCGCCGGTCGAGCGATACCTGTTCCTCGCGATGATCGTCGGCGACGGCTACGGCGGGCTCGAACACCGCGCGTCGACGGCGCTTCTGGCGAGCCGCGGCGATCTCCCGTACGTCGGCATGACGGATCCGACCGATGGCTACCGGACCTTCCTCGGCTTGTGCAGCCACGAGTATTTCCACACCTGGAACGTCAAGCGCATCAAGCCCGCGGCCTTCACGCCGTACGACTTCTCGAACGAGAACTACACGCGGCTGCTGTGGGCCTTCGAAGGCTTCACGTCGTACTACGACGACCTCGCGCTCGTGCGCTCCGGCGTGATCACGATCGAGGATTACCTCGGCTTGCTCGGCAAGGCGGTTTCAGGCGTGTTGCGCGGGAGAGGGCGACTGAAGCAGAGCGTCGCGGACTCCTCGTTCGACGCGTGGATCAAGTATTACCGGCAGGACGAGAACGCGCCGAACGCGATTGTCAGCTATTACGCGAAGGGCTCGCTGATCGCGCTTGCGCTCGACCTGCAACTGCGCGCCGCGAGCCGCGGCGAGGCGAGTCTCGACGACGTGATGCGCCTGCTGTGGCAGCGGCACGGGCAGACCGGGCGGGGCGTCGAGGAGAACGGCCTGTTCGCGGTCGTCGAGGAGGTCGGCGAAGGCGCACGCAAGGGGATGGGGCGCAGGCTCGCGCGCTGGCTGCGGCACGCGGTCGAGGGCACCGACGATCTGCCGCTCGCCGACCTCCTGAGGCCGTTCGGCATCGAGTATCGCGCCGAGGTGATCGGCAAGGCCCCGGTGCTGGGCGTCAAGCTCGCAGGCGGTGGCGGCGAGGTGAAACTCGCGAGCGTGTTCGACGGCGGGCCAGCGCAAGCGGCCGGACTCTCGGCGGGCGATGTGATCCTCGCGATCGACGGCCTCAAGGTCACCCCGGCGTCGATCGATGCGCAGCTCGCGCGCAGAAAGGCCGGTGACCGGATCGAGATCCACGCGTTTCGCCGCGACGAACTGATGCGATTCGACGTCGACCTCGCGGCGGCGCCGGAGGATACCGTCAAGCTCGCGGCGAGCACGAAGCCGACGGGTGCGGCACGGGCGCTGCAAAAGGGCTGGCTCGGGGCCTGAAAGAGCGGCGCCGCGCGGCGGGTGTCTCGGCGCCCGGGCGTCTCGAGCATTTCCATTACGGGCAGTTCGCTGCGCGGGCCGGTGTGCTCCCGGATGCTCCCCGGGTCGTTCGGCGGGGGGCGAGCAGCGCGCTACAGCCCGACGGACGCGGCCGCGCGTTGGCGCCGCGTCACGATTCGCAGCAGGTAACCGAACAGTAGCGACGCGGCGACGGTCGACGCGACGCCGGCCTCCCAGAACCCGGCGACGTTCGGCGCCGCCGCGCGCGAGCCGGCGTGGAAGGCCATCCAGTAGCCGCCGCCGAGCCCGATTCCCCAGAAGCAGAGCGCGTGCAGGAGCATCGGCAGGAACGTGACCTTGTAGCCGCGCAGCGCATGCGCGGCGACGGTCTGGATCGCATCGAAGAGCTGGTAGATGCAGATGTAGAGGATCAGTCCGAGCGCGACCGCGCGCACCGCGACGTCCTCCGAAAAGAGGCCGACGATCAGTTCGCGCGCGAGCCAAAGCACCGCGCCGACGAGCGAGACGACCGTGGCGGTCAGGAGCATCCCGACGCGCACCGTCGCTTCGGCCCGGCGCCAGTCGCGAGCGCCCCCGGCGTGGCCGACGAGCACGAGGATCGCGATCGACATCGCGAGCGGCAGCATGTAGACGAGCGCTGCGAGGTTCGCGACCACACGATGACCGGCGACCGATTCGGCGCCGAGGCGGGCGGCGAACAGCGCGATCAGCGTGAAGGACGAGACCTCGATGAAGGTCGACAGCCCCATCGGCACGCCGAGCTTCAGCAGCGAAAAAAGCTCCTTCCGCCGCGGCGATTGCCAGCGCGTGAACAGGTGATAGCGGCGATACGCGGGGTTGCGGGCGAGGTAGAGCGTGCCGCAGCACAGCGCGATCCAATTGACGACGGCCGTCGACAAGCCGCAGCCGATCACTCCGAGCGGCGCGAGGCCGATGTGTCCGTTGACGAGCGCCCACGAAAGCGGGACGTGGGTCGTCGTCGTGATGAAGCTGATCGCCATCAGCGCCCGCGGCCGTCCGAGCGCGTTGTTGAACGCGTAGAAAGTCCGGTACAGCAGCACCGCGGGCAGGCCGGCCGCGGTCGCGAGCAGATAACCGCGGGTCTTGGCGCCGACGTCGTCCGGCACGCTGCTGAGTGCGAGGAGGAAGTCGGGAAAGGCGAGCAGCGCGATGCCGGGCAGCGCTAGCATGAAGGCGAGCCAGAAACCTTGCTGCAGCGCCGGGCCGATCTCGTCGTCACGGCCGGCGCCGAAATGATGCGCGACGGTCGGGGCGACCGCCTGCAGCACGCCGACCAGCAGCATCACGACGGACACATAGACGCCGTTGCCGACGGCGACCGCCGCGAGGTCGAGCGTGCCGTAGCGGCCGGCGATGATGGTGTCGGCGATCATCATGCTCATCGACAGCAATTGCGCGACGAGCACCGGCCAGGCGTGATGGAGCAGGCGACGGGCGATGACGAGCGGGGAGTCGGGGGCGCTCACGGGGACAGGAGGCTGCGGGGGAAGGGATGCCGACCGGGAGCTTGCGGTCGGCCGGGGAACGCGGAGTTTAGCCAAAAAAACCATGCACATACCAGCCGCCGGGCGGATCGAGGCGCTCGAACACCCAGCTCAGCACGGCATCCGGCGTGCGCGCGACGTAATAGTCGCGGCGCACGTCGTCGCCGTCCCACCAGCCCGATTCGATGCGTTCCGGTCCGCTCAGCAGCGTGAAGCCTCGCATCGAGCCGAGTGCGCGGGGTTCGTCGATCAGCCATAGCGGGCGCGGCCCCGGGCCGCAGACGCCGCGGGCAGGGCGCGAACCGGGCTCGGCCGGCCGCCACGCGCGTTCCGGCCGATGCTCGGCGACCGGAAGCACGGTGCGCACCGCGTCCGGGCCGAGTCGCGCCCGCAGGCGATCGAGCAGCAGCGTCGCGCTGTCGCGCGCGGTTTCGGGGTCGCCGAATAGATCCGGGGTGCGGGCGGGGAGCGTCGCGGGGGCCTCCGCGGACAGGCGCAGCGCCTCGACCGGCGCGGGCAGTGTCAGCGCGGCAAGATGCTCGCGTGCGAGCAGGGCGAGGCGCGCCTCGTCGCGTCCGGGCCGGCCGGTGACGATCTCGAGCAGGGTCTCCGGCACGTCCTCGTGTTCGAGGTACAGGCGGCAGCGGTCGAGCGCCGCATGGCGCGCGACAAGCCACGCGGTCAAGCCCGAGAACAGCCGGCCCGCGGCGAAAAGCAGCGGTTCCGTGCGCTCGACGCTCGCGGGCAGCACGATCCGCGACTCGAAGCGTGCCGCGGGGATGAACCAGGGACGCGGGTCGGGCTGTTCGCCGCGTGCCCGCGCCAGGGTGTCGATCACTGCGCTCGCCTGCCGTCGCGCGAGGCCATCGCGCGGCAAGCGGGCGACGTCCGCGATCCGGCGCACCCCGATGTCCCGCAGCAGCTCGAGCGTCGGCTTCGACACCGTCCCGCCGTCGCCGAGGAGGCCGACCGGCAGCGCGTCGAGGCTGCGCGCCCATCCTTTCGACGCGCGCATCAGCTTCCCGGGAGAGGTCCGCGCGAGCCAGCGGGCGGCGAGCGGTGTCGGCGCGGCGGCGATGCCCGCATTCAGGCCGAGCGGAACCAGCGCTTCGGCGATGCGCCGGGCGAGCGCGTCGAGGCCGCCGAACAGGCGCAGGCTTGCACTGACTTCGAGGAGGATCGTGTCGGGCTGATCGAGGCTCACGCAAGGCGTGAATTGCCCGGCCCACGTCCCGCACTCGTCGAGGGTCGTGGCCTCGAGCACGAAATCGCGGTCCCGCAACTGGAGTTGCGGCGCTACTGCCAGTGCACCGGCCACGCTGCGACCAGGTTCGACGCCGCGGGCGAGCGCTTCAGCCGTCGCAGCCACGATGCAGGCGCGGGGATGATGCTCGACCACCGCCAGCGTGCCCGGATCATCCACGCCTCGCGTGAATACCTGCAACGGCAAATCGGGGAGGGTCAGCGCAAACCAGAGCATCGTGAGTCGGATCGAGCGCGCGGCTCGGAGGTGGGTGCGGCGCCGAAGGCGAAAGGTCCGAAGCGGGGCGATCCGGAATCGTCAGCCGGATCGGGGCGGCAAGCGCCGGGCCGCGTCGTTTCAGGATATCGATCGTCAGCGCATCGACGGCCGGGGCGAGCCGCAACCGCAAACTTGCCGGCGACGACTGGATGGCGGCCGCGGCGGGGCGGAACAGGAACAGCGGTGTCGCGCTCTCTTCAGCGGCGAGTTGCAGACGACGCAGGGCAGCCGTATCGGCCCGCGCGAGCCAGGCCAGCACGACCTCGCAGCCGCCCGAGGCCAGCGCCTGGCGGATCGTCCACAGCGTTTCCGCGTGATCGTCGGGCGTCAGCAGCAGCAGTCGTTCGAGCGGCAGGCCGGCCGCGGCGAGCGCCGGCGCGTAGGGCAGATGCGGCGGCGCGATCCATGCGACCCAGCGTGCGGGCGCCACCGCGCGCAGCATCGGCAGCAGCAGGCCGAGTTCGCCGATGCCCGGCGCGTCGCCGAGCAACTCGATCAGCGCTCCGCGTGGCCAGCCCCCGCCCGGCAACTGCGCGTCGAGCGCCGCAAAACCGGTCGGCATTCCGGCTTCGGCCGGGCGCGCGAGCCGGTCGGCCTGCCAGACGAGGCCGGGCGGCAGCGCCGCGAGAGTGGCGAGAGCGGAGGCGGACATCGACGCGTGTCGTGCAAAAGGATTCGTCGCGGGGAATCGTCACAGCGAGCCATTGCGCACGAGCCCGACCGCAATTCCTTCGATCACGAGCGGTTCATTGCGGGTATCGACGACGATCGGCGCGAAATCGGGGTTCGCCGGCAGCAGACTGACGATCGGCCCTTTGCGGGAAAAGGTTTTTACGGTGACTTCGTCCTCGACCCGGGCGACGACGATCTGGCCGGGGCGCGCTTCGGGACTCCGATGCACGGCGAGCAGGTCGCCATCGAGGATGCCGGCGTCGCGCATGCTCGCGCCACGCACCCGCAGGAGATAGTCGGCCCGCGGCGAAAACAGCGCGGGATCGATCTGGTGGCGGGCCTCGACATGCTCGATCGCGAGGATGGGACTTCCTGCGGCGACGCGCCCGATCAGCGGCAGCCCGAGGGCCTCGACCAGGCGGATGCCGCGCGCGCGGCCTTCCTCGAGCAGGATCGCGCCTTTGGCGGCGAGCGCGCGCAGATGGCTTTCGGCGGCATTCGGCGACCGGAAGCCGAACGCGGTGCACACTTCCGCGCGGGTGGGAGGTCGCCCTTCCGACTCCACGGTCTGACGGATGAAGTCCAGGATCTCGGTCTGACGAGGGGTGAGGCTGTGTTCGCGGGGGCTCATCGGCGTCTCCAGGTTGACTGTATTTTTGAACAGTTATCGTCCGGCTGCAAGAAATACTTGCACGGCCTGGAGATCCCGCAGCGCCGGATGCTTCACGCTGCACTCCTCGGCAGCGAACGACTCTTCGCCTTGAGCCCGGCCCCTGCTGGTCTATCCCTTAAGGCAGCGATATCGACGCAAGCCCGCTCTGCCGGAAGGGTTTCAAGGCTGCCGATTCCCGTCCGACAACCGGTAGAGTTCGGCCCGGGTCTCCGCTAGAATCGTCCGCAGCTCAGGGAGATCACATGTTGCAGATAGGTGATATCGCGCCTTCGTTTTCATTGCCGGATGCTGACATGGACGTTTTCGACCTCGCTGCGGAACGCGGGAGGCACCATGTGGTCCTTTATTTCTACCCGCGCGACAACACGCCGGGATGCACGCTTCAGGCGGCCGACTTCAGCGATCACGAAGACGACTTTGCGCGCCACGACTGTATCGTGGTCGGCGTCAGTCCTGACGATTGCCTGACCCACGCCGAATTTCGCGATGAGCACGGGCTGTCCGTACGTCTGCTGTCGGACGTCGAGACGGAGGTTTGCCGCCTCTACCACGTGTGGCAAGCCCGGGAAGTCGATGGTGTAAGGAAGATGGGCGTGGCGCGGACGACCTTCGTCATCGACAAGGACGGAATCATCCGCCACACGCTCCACAACGTTGCTCCCCGCGGCCACGCGGCGGGGGTCTTCGAACTGATCAGGAAACTGCAAAAAGAGAGTCTTAATGGAAATCGTCAAGAACAGCGTGGTAACGCTTAACTACACCGTCGTCGATCCGGACGGCAATATGATCGACGACGGCCAGCAGCCGCTCGTCTACCTCCACGGCGGATACGACGGCATCTTCCCCGCGCTGGAAGAGGCGTTGCACGGCAAGAAGGTCGGCGACCAGCTGAAGGTCAAGCTGCAGCCCGAAGACGCTTTCGGCGACTACGACGAAGAACTGGTGCTGGTCGAGGACGTCAGCCAGTTCCCCGAAAACATCGAGGTCGGCATGTCCTTCGAGCGCGTCGGTGACGACGGCGAGGAGGAAATGATCTACCGCATCACCGACATCGCCGAGGGCAAGGTCGTCGTCGACGGCAACCACCCGCTGGCCGGCACCGCGCTCGTGTTCGACGTCACCGTTGCCGAGGTGCGTCCAGCGACCGCCGAGGAGTTGTCGCACGGGCACGTGCATGGGGCGGGCGGGCACCATCACTGATCGATCGATGCCGAACAAAGTGGGCCGCGAAAGCGGCCCTTTTTCCATCTCCCGCCCGACCTGATCCGATGACCGAAACGATAGCGAAAACCCGCCTGCGCCCGGCCGGGCTGCAGCGCCGAGTGCACGAGCCGCTGCTGGAGGTGAGCGGCCTGCGCGTGGCGATCGGCCGCGGGGAGAACCCGGTGCGGCCGGTGGACGGCGTGGGATTCTCGATCGCACGCGGGGAAACCTTCGCGCTGCTCGGAGAGTCCGGCTGTGGCAAGTCGATGACCGCGCTCGCGCTGGTGCGCCTGCTGCCCGACGGCGGGAGGATCGAGACGGGCATCGTGCGTTTCGCCGGACGCGATCTGCTCGCGGAGACCGAAGCGCGGATGCGGGAGGTCCGGGGCGGGCAGATCGCGATGATCTTCCAGGAGCCGTCGACGAGCCTCAATCCGGTCATGACCGTGATGAACCAGATCG
The DNA here is from genome assembly GCF_036675785.1 of Aromatoleum sp. NCBI lineage: Bacteria > Pseudomonadati > Pseudomonadota > Betaproteobacteria > Rhodocyclales > Rhodocyclaceae > Aromatoleum > Aromatoleum sp. The sequence goes on along the minus strand of NZ_JAKFEF010000074.1, from coordinate 87,064 downwards.
GCGAGGTGTTGGCGCGGCATCGCGGGCTCGGCGGCGCGCCGGCACGCGCCGAGGCCCGCCGCCTGCTCGAGGCGGTGGGCATTCCGGACGCCGAGCGCCGCCTCGACGACTATCCGTTCCAGTTCTCCGGCGGGATGAAGCAGCGCGTGATGATCGCGATCGCGCTCGCCGGCGACCCCGAACTCCTGATTGCCGACGAGCCGACGACCGCGCTCGACGTGACAATCCAGGCGCAGGTGCTCGACCTCCTCGCGCGGCTGCAGGCCGAGCGCGGGATGGGCATGCTGCTGATCACGCACGACCTCGGCGTCGTGGCGCGGATGGCGCACCGGGTCGGCGTGATGTACGCGGGCGAACTCGTCGAAACCGCCACGCGAGCCGATTTCTTCCGCCGGCCGCTGCATCCATATTCGCGCAAGCTCTTCGCGGCGCTGCCGACCGACGCGCAGCGCGGCCGTCCGCTGATGGCGCTCGGCGGCAACGTGCCCGCGCTCGACCGAGAATTCGTCGGCTGCCGCTTCGCCGACCGCTGCCCTGACGCGTTCGGCCTTTGCCGGCGTGAAACTCCCGGCTGGGAGCACGTCGGCGATCAGGCGGTGCGCTGCCATCTCTATGCCGAAGGCCGCGCGCATCCGCAATCGGCCGGGCTCGAAGCCGAACCGTTCGCGGCCGGACGGCACCGCGAACAGGTGTTGCTCGACGTGCGCGACCTGAAGGTCCACTTTCCGGTACGCAAGGGCCTCTTCCGCCGCGAAGTGGGGCGCGTGAAGGCCGTCGATGGCGTCAGCCTGACCCTCGCCGCGGGCCGGACGCTTGCGCTCGTTGGCGAATCGGGCTGCGGCAAGACGACGGCCGGCAAGGCGATCCTGCAGCTCGTGGCAGCGACGGCCGGGGAGGTTTTCCTCGACGGCGCACTGCTCACCGGGCTGTCGCGCGCGGCGCTGCGCCCGCTGCGCCGTGCGTTCCAGATGGTGTTCCAAGACCCGTTCGCGTCGCTCAATCCGCGCATGCGCGTCGGCGAGATCATCGAGGAGGGGATGCTCGCGCTCGGGGTCGAGCCCGGGCGCGACGCCCGCTTACGACGCATCGACGACCTCCTGTCCCGCGTCGGTCTCGCGCCCGGGATGAAGTTCCGCTACCCGCACGAGTTCTCCGGCGGCCAGCGCCAGCGCATCGCGATCGCCCGCGCGCTCGCGGTGTCGCCACGGCTCATCGTCTGCGACGAGCCGACGAGCGCGCTCGACGTGTCGGTGCAGGCGCAAATCCTCAACCTGATGCGCGAGCTGCAGGCGGAATTCGGCCTCGCGTATCTCTTCATCACGCACAACCTCGGCGTCGTGAGCTGGCTCGCGCACGATGTCGCGGTGATGTACCTCGGCCGGATCGTCGAGCGCGGCCCGGTCGAACGCGTGCTCGCGGCGCCGGCGCATCCGTACACCCGTGCGCTCCTCGATGCCGTGCCGCACATCGACGCCGATCCGGACGCGCGGCCGGAGTCGTCGGTCGGAGACGAGCTGCCGTCACCGCTCGCGCCGCCCGCCGGCTGCCATTTCCATCCGCGATGCCCCTATGCGACCGATATCTGTCGGAAGCAGTATCCGGGAGAAACCGCGCGGGGCGGCGGGCAGGTGGTCCGGTGTCATTGGCCGTTGTAAGCGGCCCTGGAGCGATCTTCCGATAAGCGGGCGGGCAGGACCGGGACTCGGCCAGCCGCGCCTGCCACGTCGGTCACCGCTTGCGGTCGGCGGCCTTCTTCTTCGCGGCCGAGTTCGACGACCCGGCCTTCACCGGTGTGGCCGTCTTCTTCGACGAAGACGCGGTGGTCACTTTCCGGTTTTCCTTGCTCCCGCCTTTGCCGGCGCGCTTCGTAACCTGCTTGTTCGCGCCCTTGGTCTCGGTTGCGAGCTTCGTGCGGCCCTTTTTCTTTGCTTCGACCTTCTCGGGCTTGTCGAGTCCCCGCGCGGTCACGGACAGGCCCGTCCCTTCCGGTCGCTGCGGGATCAGGCGCACCGCATCCAGCGCGTCGTCCGGGTCGACGCCATGGGGTACGAGCAGCGCGTAACCCGTCCCGACGCGACTGCGCACGTTCAGGCCGTTGAGCGCGTAGAGCTGCGTCAGCGACAAGCCGTAGGTTTGCGCGACGGAAGCGAGTGTTTCGCCACGTTGAAGTTCGTGCGTTCGCCACAGCTTTCCGTTCTGTTCGTGCTCGGCCAGCCGCAGCTGGAACCTCGCGGCGCGGTCGACCGGGACGATCAGCGTGCTCTCTTCGGCGATGGCGGGGCGCTTGTAGCTCGGATTCAGCGCGATGAATTCTTCGAGTGGCATGTCGGCCATTCGGGCGGCCGTCGCGAGGTCGATGCCCGCCGGTGTCTCGATCGAGACGAAATGGCGGCTGTTCGCGACGTACGGCAGCTCGATGTGGAAGAGCTCCGGCTGCGCGACGATGTTCTTCAGCGCCTGCAGCTTCGGGACGTAGTTGCGCGTCTCATCGGGCATCCGCAACTGGCTGTATTCCGCGGGCAGACCGTCGTCAAGGTTGCGCTGGATCGCGCGACCGACGGCGCCTTCGCCCCAGTTGTAAGACGCGAGCGCGAGATGCCAGTCGCCGTGCATGTCGTAAATCGACTGCAGGTAGTCGAGGGCGGCCGCGGTCGAGGCGATGACGTCGCGGCGCTCGTCGACCCAGCTGTCCTGCGTGAGGTTGTAGCTGCGCCCGGTCGACGGGATGAACTGCCACAGGCCCGACGCGTGCGCGCGCGAATAGGCCATCGGGTTGTAGCTGCTCTCGACCATCGGCAGCAGCGCGAGCTCGGTCGGCATGCCGCGGCGTTCGAGCTCGTCGACGATGTGCCAGAGGTAGCGCCCGCCGCGCTCGAAAACCTTCTTCAGGAACGCCGGCCGGTTCAGGTAGAAAAGCTGTTGATCGGCGACCAGCGGTGTGTCGAGGTCCGGCATGCCGAAGCCACGGCGGATGCGGTCCCAGATGTCGTTCGCGTCGCGCGTGAGATCGAGCGTGAGCACGCGCGGCGTCGAGTTGGGGACTTCGACGAACTGCCCCGGAGGCGGTGCGAGTTTCGTCTGGACGGGGTCCGCCGGGCCCTGCTGTCGGGCCTTCTCGAGCTCCTGGGTCAGCGCGAGCGTCGTCGAATCGGGCGATGCGACCGCGCCGCCGCACAGCACGGCCAGACATAGCGCACACAGGATGCTTACGAAGGGAGTCGCCATGAAGCCGGCGCCGGAAAGGTGAAAAGAGGTGGACTCTAGGGGAGAGGGCCGGGGAGCGTCAAACCGCAATTCCCACATTCACGCCCGCTCCACGGTTCTTCGCCTCGAACCATCGCAGTCGTGCCGTTTTTCTCAGTGAATACCATCAAGTTGGTAGCATTATGTGCTATCGATTTTTGCACCCGGATACGTGGATGAAGGTTCTGCTGATCGAAGACACCGTCACGAGCGCGACGGTCGTCTGTCAGTTGCTCGACAAGATGGGCCTCGAATGGGTGCACGCGCGCGACGGTCGCGCGGGTATCGAGGCGTTCAAGACGGCTCGCCCGGACCTCGTCCTGCTCGACGTGATCATGCCCGGCATGGATGGCTTCGAGGCGGCGCAGCGGATCCGGCAGCTCGAAAAGGATGGCGAGTGGACTCCGATCATCTTCCTGTCCGCGAAGACCGGGGACGACGACCTCGAGCGCGGCATCGCCGTCGGAGGTGACGACTACCTCGCGAAGCCGATATCGGCTGCGGTCCTGAAGGCGAAGATCTGCGCGATGCAGCGGATCGCCCAGATGCGCTGCTCGCTGCTCGTGTTGACGCGAAAGCTCGACGAGGCGAACCGCGAGCTTACGCGGCTGTCGTCCGTCGACGGATTGACCGGAGTCGCGAACCGGCGCGCGTTCGACGCGACGCTGCTACGGGAATGGCGGCGGGCGGCGCGCGTCGGGACGACGATTTCGCTGTTCGTCATCGATGTCGATTGCTTCAAACAGTTCAACGACGCGTACGGCCATCAAGTCGGCGACGAATGCCTCAAGGCGGTCGCGCGGGCGCTGGAAGGCACGTCGCGCCGGCCGGCCGACTTCGTCGCGCGATACGGAGGCGAGGAGTTCGCGGTAGTGCTGCCGGACACTGCCGAAGACGGGGCGCGGATCGTCGCCGAGTCGATGCGCGACGCGGTCCAGTCGCTCGCGATCACGCATCGGTTCTCGAGCGCGGCCCGCGTCGTGACGGTCAGTATCGGCGCGGCGACGATGAAGGCCGACCGGGCTGACGAGGGCGGCTTCACCCGCCTGCTGAAATCGGCCGACGAGTCGCTTTACGAGGCGAAGCGCACCGGCCGCAACCGGGTGGCTCTTTCGTTGGCAGCGGCCGAAGCGAACCCGTGAGGGGCCCTCGTCCGGCGCGCGAAGCGACGGGAGTCGTTTTTCAGCGCCCCGCCCCCTCGACGAGACCGCACCCCCCGCCCGAAGACAGGCATCGCGGGCTCAGAACACGTCCTTCCAGGCCCTGAGCGCCGCGAAGCATTCCTCGCTCGTGGCCGGTCGCTTGCCCGCGTGGGCCGCGACGGCTTCGACGACTGCCGGCTCCGACGTTCGCAGGAATGGATTGACGCGCCTTTCGCGCTCGATCGTGCTCGGCAGTGTCGGGCGCCCGGCGTCGCGCAGCGCGCGGCATTCGGTTTCCCACGCGTCGCGCTCCCGGTTCTCCGGTTCGGCCGCGTGCGCGAACGCGAGATTGGCGAGCGTGTATTCGTGAGTGCAGTACACTGCCGTCTCTTCGGGAAGCGCCGCGAGGCGGCCGAGGGACGCATGGAGCTGGGCCGCGGTGCCGCCGAGGAGCCGGCCGCAACCGGCGCTGAACAGCGTGTCGCCGGGAAACAGGATGCCCGGCGCGAGGTAGGCGACGTGCGTCGCGGTGTGGCCGGGCACTTCGAGCACGCGAAAGCGGATGCCGAGCCGGTCGAGGACGGCTTCGTCACCCTCGACGACCGGGCGGTTGGTTTCCGCGATGTCGGCCGCGGCCGGTCCGAACACCGGAATGTCCCGGCGCGCGACGAGTTCGGCGACGCCGCCGACGTGGTCCGCGTGGTGATGCGTGAGCAGGATCGCACGCAGCTCGAGGCCGTGCTGCACGAGATAGTCTTCGACCACCGCCGCGTCACCGGGATCGACGACGGCCGCGTCCTGGCCCCGGCGCAGCAGCCACAGATAGTTATCCCGGAATGCGGGAAGAGGGATAATCGCGAACCCGCGGAAATTCGAGTACTGATCGTTCATGTCCATCCTCAGTCTGTCCGACTGGCTTGAAACCCCGCAGGGACAATACCTGTTGCAGTGGGAGCAGGCCAAGTTCGACGTCATGGTAGCCGACATCTTCGGCTATAACGCGGTTCAGATCGGCTTGCCGGAATGCGAGTTCCTGGGTGCAAACCGCATGCCGTTCCGCTTTCGCAGCGCCGCTTTCGGCGACGTCGCCGTGATCGCGAACACGGACGCGCTGCCGTTCGCGAGCGCGAGCCTCGATCTCGTGCTGCTGCCGCACGTGCTCGAGTTCTCGCGCAATCCGCACCAGGTGCTGCGCGAAGTCGAGCGCGTGCTGGTGCCCGAAGGCAGCGTCGTCATCAGCGGCTTCAATCCGCTGAGCCTGTGGGGCCTGCGCCGCCTTCTCGCGCGGCGCGGCGGGGCTTTTCCGTGGCGGGGCCAGTATCTGTCGGTGCGGCGGACGAAGGACTGGCTCGCGCTGCTCGGCTTCGAAACGCAGTCCGGCAGCTTCGGCTGCTACGCGCCGGCGGTGACGACGGGAAAATGGCTGGAGCGGTGGCGCTTCATGGACAAGGCGGGTGACCGCTGGTGGCCGTTCTTCGGCGGCACGTACATGCTTCAAGGAATCAAGCGGGTGCAGGGCATGCGACTGATCACCCCGAACTGGCGCGATCGGCGCGCCACGGCAAAACGGCTCTCACCGGTCGCGCAGCGGCGCCGACAGGTGCCGGGCGGAGTACAGAAAACGAAATGACGGAACAGATCGATATCTTCACCGACGGCGCGTGCAGCGGAAATCCCGGCCCAGGCGGCTGGGGCGCCATCCTGCGCGCGGGCCTGCACGAGAAGGAAATCTGGGGCGGCGAGCCGCAGACGACGAACAACCGCATGGAGCTGCTCGCGGTGATCCGTGCGCTCGAACTCCTGAAGCGCCCGGTCGTCGCGCGGGTGCATACCGACAGCCAGTACGTGCAGAAAGGCATTTCCGAGTGGATCCACGGCTGGAAGGCGCGCGGCTGGAAGACCGCGGCGAAGACGCCCGTGAAGAACGAGGACCTGTGGCGCGCGCTCGACGAGGCAGCGAGCCGGCACAAGGTCGATTGGGTATGGGTCAAGGGGCACGCCGGCCACGTCGAGAACGAACGCGCCGACGCGCTCGCGCGGCGGGGCGTCGAGGCCGTGCGCAAGCGTGGCACCGTCGTCGAAGGTTGATGAACCCGGCGCCGTCCAGACGCGGAACCGACGCGGCGAGCTGCCGCCCGCGGACCGACAATTTTTGAGGAAATAGATGAGACAGATCGTTCTCGACACCGAAACCACCGGCCTCGATTGGCGCAACGGCGACCGCGTCATCGAGATCGGCTGCGTCGAATTGCTGAACCGCAACCTGACGGGGCGGCATTTCCACGTCTATATCAATCCAGAACGCGGCATCGACGCCGAGGCGATCGCGGTGCACGGGATCACCGAGGAGTTCCTCGCCGACAAACCGAAGTTCCGCGACGTCGCCGACGACTTCGCCGACTTCGTGCGCGACGCCGAGCTGATCATCCACAACGCGAGCTTCGACGTCGGCTTCCTGAATCACGAGCTTTCGCTGCTCGGTCGCAACAGCCTCGATGCGCTGTGCGGCAACGTCGTCGACACGCTGAAGATGGCGAAGGAGCAGAACCCGGGCAAGAAGGCTTCGCTCGACGCGCTGTGCGACCGCCACGAGATCGACAACGCGTCGCGCACCTTGCACGGCGCGCTGCTCGACGCGGAGCTGCTCGCCGACGTCTACCTCGCGATGACGCGCGGCCAGGAGAGCCTGATCATCGCGCTCGAAGAACCGGCGCCCGGCAGCGCGGAAGCGGGCGGGGCGCAGTTCGAGCGGCCGCCGCTGAAGGTGCTGCGGGCGAGCGCCGACGAGCTCGCCGAGCACGATCGCGTGTTGGGCGACATCGCGAAGGCGACGAAGGGGATCTGCCTGTGGCAGGAGCCGGTGCGGGAGACCGTCGCTCCGGCCGCCTGAATCCGTCGCATCCGCCGGCGAGCCGCTGCGGTCGCCGGCACTCTCCGGCTCCGTCGCAGCAATCAACCTTTTGCCCGGGTGCCGTGCCCGAGAGGCGCCGACTTTCCGCCGTGGCCCCTCCGCCGACGGCGTCGCTCAGAGGACGAGCTGTCCCCCGGGCAGGCTGCCCGCCTGCTCGAGCCGGGTGACGGTTGCCCGCAGGTCGAGGCCGGTCTTCTCCTTCAGCGCTTGCGCGCGGTCCCGCAGCTCCGACACTGGAATCGAAATCCGCTCGCCGGCCGCGGCGAAGGCGACGACATTGCCGCTGTCGCACGACGGAAACGCGAGCGCGCGGCCGTCGAACGCGGTGAGGATGCGCTCGACGCTCGCCCGGAAACCGCGCGAGCGGCCGAAGAGGTTCGCGGACATCAGACCCGTGTCCGACAGGCGCGAGCGCACGTTCTGGTAGAACGGCGCGGTATCGAGCTTGCCCGCCCGCGCGTTGCGATCGAAGCCGTCGACCAGCACGAGGTCGAACGGCCGGTCGGATTCCTCTACGTATTTCGCGCCGTCGCCGACGTGAATCGCGAAGCGCGCGTCCTCGTCGGGAAGCCGGAAGAACTGCCGCGCCGCCGCGACGACGGCCGGCGCGATCTCGACGACCTGCATCTCGGTCTGCGGACAGTGCCGGTGGAGGAAGCGCACGAGCGACGCGGCCCCGAGGCCGATGACGAGCGCGTTGCGCGGCCAGCTTTCGGCGTCGCGCAGAAGCAGTCCGCTCATCATCTCCCGCGTGTAGGCGAGCTCGAGCGCATGGGGCCGGCGGATGCGCATCGCGCCCTGGACCCATTCGGAGCCGAAGTGAAGGTAGCGGACGCCCGCGCTTTCGCTGATGTCGATCGGGGTGCTCATGGGGCCATGCGCTTGAGCGCGTACAGATGTTCGAGGGCTTCGCGCGGCGACAGCGAATCCGGGTCGAGTTCGCCGAGCACGATCAGGGCCGGGTGCGCCGGCGCTTCGGATTCGGGCTCCGGCAACGACGCGAAGAGGTCCGGCTGCGGACCGTTGCCGACTTCGCGGTTCTCGAGCGCACGCAGCCGCCGCTTCGCGTCGCGGATCACCGAGCCGGGAATGCCGGCGAGCGCCGCGACCTCGATGCCGTAGCTCTGGCTCGCCGGGCCTTCCTCGACCGCGTGCAGGAAGACGATGCGATGGCCGTGCTCGACCGCGTCGAGGTGCACGTTCGCGCACTCCGGGTAATCGCTGTTGAGCCGCGTCAGTTCGAAGTAGTGCGTCGAGAACAGCGTGAGGCAGCGGTTCTTGTCGAGCAGGTGGCGGGCGATCGCGAACGCGAGCGCGAGGCCGTCGAACGTCGACGTGCCGCGGCCGATCTCGTCCATCAGCACGAGGCTCTGCTCGGTCGCGCCGTGCAGGATCGCGGACGCCTCCGTCATCTCGACCATGAAGGTCGACCGCCCCGACGCGAGATCGTCGGAGGCGCCGATACGCGTGTAGATCGCGTCGAGCGGGCCGATGCGCGCGGCCTTCGCCGGGACGAACGCGCCGACGTGCGCGAGCAGCGCGATCAGGGCGATCTGGCGCATGAACGTCGATTTGCCGCCCATGTTCGGTCCGGTGATCATCAGCATCCGCCGCGTCGGCGCGAGCACGCAATCGTTCGCGATGAAATCCTCGACCTGCCGTTCGACGACCGGATGGCGACCGGCGGTGATGTCGATGCCCGGCTGCTCGGAGAACTGCGGGCAGACGTAGCCGAAGCGCAGCGCGGCCTCCCCGAATGCGCCGAGCCCGTCGAGGCACGCGAGCGCGCGGGCGATCCGCTGCAGCGTCGGGATGTGCGTCACGAGCTGCTCGAGCAGGACGTCGTAGAGCAGCTTCTCGCGCGCAAGCGCCCGCTCCTGAGCCGACAGCGCCTTGTCCTCGAAGGCTTTCAGCTCGGGCGTGATGTAGCGCTCGGCGTTCTTCAGCGTCTGCCGGCGCCGGTAGTCGTCCGGCACGCGCTCGGCGTTCGCGCGGCTCACCTCGATGTAGAAGCCGTGGACCTTGTTGAACTCGACCTTGAGGTTCGCGATGCCGCTGCGCTCGCGCTCGCGCGTTTCGAGCGCGAGCAGGAAATCGCCGCAGTTCGACTGGATGCCGCGCAGCTCGTCGAGCTCGCCGTCGAAGCCGGCCGCGATGACGCCGCCGTCGCGCACGGCCGCGGCCGGTTCAGGCGCAACCGCGCGGACGAGCAGGTCGACCGCGTCCTGCGGCACGTCGAGCGCCGCCGCCAGTCCGGCGAGCAGCGCCCCCTGCGGGCGGGCGAGTACGGTGTGAAGTTCGGGCAGGCGCACGAGGCTGTCACGCAGCGCGGCGAGATCGCGCGGGCGGGCGCTGCGCAGTGCGATTCGCGCAGTGATCCGGTCGACGTCGGCAACCCCGCGCAGCGCGGCGCGCACCTCTTCGAGAATCCGCATGCCGCCGCCGAAACCGGACGCCCCGGCCTCGACCCCGATCAGCTCGCCGACCGCGACGTGCCGCGCGCTCGCGAGCGAGCGGTCGCGCAGCGGGTGATGCAGCGCCTGCCGCAGCCAGCGCGTGCCCATGCTCGTGACGCAGAAGTCCAGCAGCGACAGCAGCGTCGGCGACGCCTCGCCGCGCAGCGTCTCGGTCAGCTCGAGATTGCGCCGGGTCGCAGCATCGAGCCGCAGAAATTCCGCTTCGCGCTCGACCTTGATCCCGGTGACGTGTTCGAGGCTCTGGCGCTGCGTCGCGCGCGCGTAATCGAACAGCACGGCCGCGGCCGACAGCGCCACCGGCATCGCCTCGACGCCGAAGCCCGCGAGGTCGCGCGTGCGGAAGTGCGCGGTGAGCAGCCGCTCGCCGGTTTCCGCGTCGAACTGCCACTCGGCGAGCCGGCGGAGCACCGGCGACAGCGTCTCGACGAGCGGCAGCGCGAGCCCGTCCGGCACCAGCACCTCGGCCGGGCGCAACCGCTCGAACTGCGCCTGGAGGGATTCGGACGGACATTCCAGGATGCGGAAGTCGCCGTTCGCGAGGTTCAGCCACGCAAGACCGAGAACGCCGCGATGCAGGTTCGCCGCGAGCAGCAGCGAATCCGCGCGGTCGTCGAGCAGCGCCGCATCGGTCAGCGTGCCAGGTGTGACGATGCGGCTCACCGCACGCTCCATCGGGCCCTTCGTCATCGCCGGATCGCCGACCTGCTCGGCGATCACGACCGACTCGCCGAGCTTGACGAGCCGCGCGAGGTACTGCTCGAGCGCATGAAACGGCACGCCCGCCATCCGGATCGGCTTGCCCGCCGACTGCCCCCGCGTCGTCAGCGTGATGTCGAGCAGCCGCGCCGCCTTCTCCGCATCGTCGAAGAACAGCTCGTAGAAGTCGCCCATCCGGTAGAAGAGGAGGGTGTCGGAGTGCTGCGCCTTGATGCGCAGGTACTGCTGCATCATCGGCGTGTGCCCCTCGAGCGCCTGGGCGGATGACGGTCTGCCGGGAAAAATATCGTTCATTCCGAGGTCTGTACTGCTATTGAGGCGGAAGCCCGCCCGCTTGGACGGCGAGGGCGATATTGTATTCGAAGGGAGGCAGTCGGCCCGCGACAATCCCGTCCGCCAGCAGCGCGCAACCAGCGATCCTTGCGGCGGAAGGTGCTGCGCTTTTCCGCCCTGCGGAGCGTGCGGACCCTGCCGCCGCTGGCACCCCCCTGTTCAGATGAACGTTCAATTTGAACGTTCATCTCCTGGCGGTCCCGTCGTTCATTGGACGTCAAACATTCACATTCCCTGGTCGAACAGCGACTTGCGCAAGCTGGCATACATCTCGCTTCGACGTATTGCGCCGCGATGGTTTCGCTGTAAAGCGGCAACGGGCCGGGCCCAGGGAATTCCCGGCGGTCGAAAACTCTTATTTGCCGACAGGATCGAGGCGTATCTCCGCCCGAATCCGGTCGATCAGGAAAATCATGAAATCCGCGTTTATTGCTCTATGTTTCTCCGTGCTGACGTTGCTGCCTTTCGGCGTTTCGGCGAACGGGCCGGCTCCCGATGAATTGATCGGCGAACTCTGTGAGGAGGTCGTGGAAATTCTGCGGACCAATAAGCCGGCGCGCAGCGGTGACACGGCGGGCACGGTGCGGCTCGTTCAAGAGGCGGTCCTGCCGCATTTCAACTTCCGGCGAATGACGATGCTTGCCGTCGGGCGCGACTGGCGCTCGGCGACGCCCGAGCAGCAGAAGCGGCTGACGGATGCGTTTTACGGAATGCTCACCCGGACTTATTCGAACGCGCTGACGCAGTATCGGGATCAGACGGTCGCCGTGCGCCCGTCGCGGGTCGATCCATCCGAGAAGACCGCGCGGGTCCAGACCGAAATTCAGCAGCCGGGAGGCCAGCCGATCTCCGTCGATTACGTCCTCGAGCTGCGCCCGGACGGCTGGAAAATATTCGATATCGTCGTCGCCGGAGTCAGCTTGGTGACGAACTATCGCGGGACTTTCGCGCGCGAAATCAGCCTCGGCGGAATCGATGGTTTGATCGATTCGCTGGAGACGAAGGAACGCCTGGTCGCCCGCGCGACGCAGTCCTGAATAAGCGGTCGTTCAATTATTGCAATCGACAGCCGTAAAACTATTCGGATATATCCGTATCTCCGACGCTGGCAGTTCTTCTTTTCCACCGGATCGGCCCTTTTTCGAATCGAGAATTCCCCGTTTTTTGGGTGAGTTCTCGATTTTCTTTTATTGTTGTTTGCAATGGTGAAATTCGCTCGAATTCCCTTGCGCTTACGATGGATATATCAAATTCGCGCAAACTAACATAAATCAAGTTTTGCATTCATCTTCGCGCCTAGACTGAATACCGATGCAATTGAAACGCATCCGTCGGATTTAAATCACGGCAATTGCCAAACCAATCAGGAGATGAAAATGCAGAAGCAAATCAGGAACATCGTTATCGGGCTGGTCGCTGCTCTCGGGACCTCGTTCGCAGTCGCCGATTCCGCGCCAAAATCGGCGTCGAACGTGACGAACGCGGCCGAACATGCCCACGTTGCGTCTGCTCCGGCCAAAGCAGAGCAAAGCTTTTCGACCGCGGAGTGGCGCTATGTCGGCGGCGAACCCGGATGGATTCACGAAGTCGGGAACCGGGGCAGCCAAGCCGGAAAGAGCCGCGCTGAAGTCCGCAATGAACTCGTTGAATTTCAACTCAACCCGGGTGCGCAAGTGCGTCATCTGAGCCTTTATATCCGCGGATGATCGACAGCCGATCGCGTTTCCCAGATCGAAGCGCCTCCTGTCCGAGGCGCGAATACCGTCTTTGAAATCAGGAGTGCCAAATGTCGTTTGCGGTAAAAAGCAATATCACCTGGGTCGGCAAGCAGGATTGGGAGTTGCGCGAATTCCACGGATCGGAATATTCGACGCACAAGGGCTCGAGCTATAACAGCTATCTCGTACGCGAAGAAAAGGTCGCGTTGATCGACACCGTCTGGACGCCGTACGCGCAGGAATTCGTCGATAACCTAGAGCGCGAAATCGACCTCGACAAGATCGATTACATCATCGCGAACCACGCCGAAATCGACCACAGCGGGGCATTACCCGCACTGCTCGCGAGGATTCCGGGCACGCCGGTCTATTGCACCGAGAACGGCGTCAAATCGCTGAAGGGGCACTTCCACAAGGACTGGAACTTCCAGGTCGTCAAGACCGGGGACACGCTCGACCTCGGCAACGGCAAGCAACTGGTCTTTGTCGAAGCGCCCATGCTGCACTGGCCGGACAGCATGATGACCTACCTCGCGGGCGACGCGGTGCTGTTCAGCAATGACGCCTTCGGTCAGCACTACGCCAGCGAACAGATGTTCAACGACCTCGTCGATCAGGAGGAGTTGCGCGCCGAGTGCCTCAAGTACTACGCGAACATCCTCACGCCGTTCAGCTCGCGCGTGACGGCGAAGATTCACGAGGTGCTGTCGTTCAATCTGCCGCTCGAGATGATCTGCACCGCGCACGGAATCATCTGGCGCGACAATCCGGCGCAGATCGTCGAGCAATATCTGGCGTGGGCGGACGACTACCAGGAAAACCAGATCACGCTGGTCTACGACTCGATGTGGAACGGCACGCGCAATATGGCGGAGGCGATCACGAAGGGCATCCGCCAGGAAGATCCCTCGGTCGAGGTCAAGATGTTCAACCTCGCGAACACCGACAAGAACGACGTGCTGACGCAGGTGTTCAAGTCGAAGGGCATCCTCGTCGGCTCGCCGACGGTCAACAACGGCATGCTGCCGCAGGTCGCGGCGCTGCTCGAGGAACTGCGCGGGCTGCGCTTCCGCGGCAAGCACGCGGCGCCATTCGGCGCGCACGGCTGGGCGGGCGGTGCGGTGGACCGGATCGGACAGCGGCTCGAAGAGGCGGGTTTCGCGGTCACGGGCGGAATCGAGGCGCTGTGGAAGCCGACCGAAGGGGCGCTGGAGGAATGCCTCGCGTTCGGCCGCGATATTGCGCGCCAGTGGCGCGGAGAGTGGGAAGCGGTGGAAACCCCCGCACGAGACCAAGCCCCGTCGATCAAGCGGCCCGCGGCGCCGAAGCGCATGGATCCGAAACCCGCCGCGGCACCAGCGAAAACCCCAATTGCCGCAGCCGTCGAAGGGTCGATGCGCTGCAGGACCTGCGGCTGGATCTACGATCCGGCGAAAGGCGAAGCGGGGCAGGGCGTGCACGCCGGGACGCCGTGGTCGGAGGTGCCGGAGACTTTCCTGTGCCCCGAGTGCCTGCTCGGCAAGTCGGAATTCGACCCGCTGAATGTTCACGGAAACATCGCGAGCCAAGTGTCCGCCGACCGCGACCTGCAACCCGCGCCGGTCGTGATCGTCGGCGGCGGCAGCGCCGCGTACCAGCTGGTGCGCGCGTTCCGCGCCCAGGATGCGGACACGCCGGTGCTCGTGATCACCGCCGACGCCGGAGCGGACTACCCGAAGCCGCAGCTGGTCCACGGCTTCAGCCGCAAGCTCGGCCCGTCGGATCTCGTGCAGCGCACGCCGGAGCAGATCTCGCTTGAGTTCAACATCACGATCCGGGCGCATACGCAGGTCGACGCGATCGATCCCGACAACAAGACGATCCGCTTCGACGACGAAATCCAGCCGTACCGTGATCTCGTCCTCGCGCTCGGAGCGGATCCGTGGATTCCGCCGCTGCAGGGGAGCGCCGCCGGCCGCGTGATCACGCTGAACAACCTCGCGGATTACGAGACGTATCTGCAACAGCTCTCGCAGGGCGAGCGCGTGCTCGTGATCGGCGCCGGCCTCACCGGCACCGAAGTCGCGCTGGACCTCGCGGAAAGCGGGCTGCAGGTGCGGCTCACCGACGTCGCACCGCGCACGCTCGCGAAACTGCTGCCGGACTTCGTCAGTAGCGAACTGGAAACCCGGCTCGCGCAGAAAGGATGCCGGCTGCACCTCGGCGAGAGCATCGCGCGGATCGATTCGAGCGCCGGCGGCATCGTCGTGCAGCTTTCCAACGGGGAAAGCTTCGAGGTCGATACTGTCGTCGCGACCGCGGGATTGCGACCGCGGATCGAGCTCGCTCGCGACGCGGGTCTCGACGTGAATCGCGGCGTCAAGGTCAACCTGCAGCTGCAGACGAGCAACGCGCATATCTACGCGCTCGGCGACTGCGCCGAGATCGAAGGGATGGTGCTGCCGTTCATGCGTCCGCTGTCGCTGTCGGCGCAGGCGCTGGCGAAGACCCTCGCCGGCGAGAGCACGGCGCTACGCCTGCCGGCGATGCCGACGATGGTGAAGACCCCGGCGCTTCCAATCCAGGTCGGGGGCGTCACGGTCGCGGACGGTCTGCAGTGGGCGGTCGATTCGGACGAAACCGGCCTGACCGGCACGGCGCTCGACGATGACGGCCGGCTGGTCGGATACGTCGTGACTGGGCAGCATGTCGGCAAGGGGATGGCGCTGCTGCAGCAACTGCCGGCGCTGCTCTAAGCCAGTGACCTTGCTGTCACCCCGGGCTCGGCGGCATTCGAACCCCGGGCGACGGCAAGCGTGACGACGATTGGGAAGGGAGTTGCGCCGCCGCGGTGAAAGTCGCGGCGGCGTCGTTTTAATACCCGCTCAATGATCGCGCGGCCGCGCGAGTTGCTAGCGCCTGCACGCGCCGTCCCCGAACGCTCACATCTGATTGAGCCGCTTCCACAAGGTCGTGCGCGACATTCCCAGGCGGCGGGCAGCTTCGGCACGGTTTCCGCCCGATTCCGCGAGCACGCGCAGGATTTCCCGGCGCTCGTCTCCCTCGGTCGCGGGCGGCGTGTAGTAGCGCGTCACCGGGCGCGGTACCGCCCTGCGGTCGGGCGTTGCGATCGTCGCCTCGGGGGGCAGATGCCCGGGGAGGATCAACGCGCCATCGGAATTCACGACCGCGTATTCGAGCGAATTGAAGAGCTGGCGCACATTGCCCGGCCACGAGAACGACTCCATCTCGGTGATCGCCTCCGGCGACAGGCGCAGGTCCGGGCGGCGGTAGCGTTCCGCCAGCTCGCGCAGCAGCGTGCTGGCGAGCAGCGCGATGTCTTCGCGCCGCTCGC
Organism: Aromatoleum sp.; assembly: GCF_036675785.1. NCBI lineage: Bacteria > Pseudomonadati > Pseudomonadota > Betaproteobacteria > Rhodocyclales > Rhodocyclaceae > Aromatoleum > Aromatoleum sp. The sequence goes on along the minus strand of NZ_JAKFEF010000074.1, from coordinate 71,189 downwards.
GCAGGGCCGGCACGTGCAGCGGCAGCACGTGCAGGCGGTAGTAAAGGTCCTCCCGGAACTCGCCCCGGGCGACCATGGCGGCGAGGTCGCGGTGCGTCGCCGCGACGACGCGCACGTCGACCTTGCGCGGCAGGTTTTCGCCGACGCGCACGATCTCGCGCTCCTGTAGCACGCGCAGCAGCTTCGTCTGCGTCGCCGGCGAGATTTCGCCGATCTCGTCGAGCAGCAGCGTGCCGCCGTGGGCCGCCTCGAAGCGCCCCGGCCGCGCAGCGGTCGCGCCCGAAAACGCGCCCTTCGCGTGGCCGAACAGCTCGGTCTCCAGCAGGTTCTCCGGCAGCGATGCGCAGTGCACCGCGATGTACGCGCCTTTCGCGCGCGTGGAGTTGTCGTGCAAGGCGCGGGCGACGAGTTCCTTGCCGACGCCGCTCTCGCCGGTGACCAGCACGTTCGCCTCGCTCCCTGCGACGCGCAGCACCTTCTGGTAGAAGTCCTGCATCGCGCGGCTGCGGCCCGTCAATCCGCCGAGTTGCCAGCGGTCGCGCACTTCGGCTTCGAGTTCGACCTCACGCGAGCGGTCGCGCAGGACGATCGCGCAGTACAGCCCGGCGTCGTTCTCCGGCAGCAGCATCGCCCACATGCGCAGCGGGACATCCCGGCCCTCCGGGGACTTCAGCACGATGTCCTGGATCTTGCCGGCTTCGCCCTGCTCGGGCGTCAGCGAGCAGGATCCGCGCGCGACGCACGCACGCGCGCAGGGCGTGCCGGAAAAAAGTGTCGGACACAGTTCGTCGGCGACGCGCTGGGCGTCGACGCCGATCATGCGCGCCGCTGCGCTGTTGATTTCGAGCACGCGGCGGGCGGCGTCGAGGAACATCACGCCTTCCTCAAGACTGTCGAGAAACACCCCCAGCGTCGTCAGACACGGCATCCACACTCCCCCTTGCGTTCAGATTGAACGTTCGCGATGAACGTTCAATCGCGATACGAAACTTATTTGAACAGCCGCAGGCGGATGCAAAAATGATGGGCATCAAGCGGTTAGAGGAAATGGCACGGAGCTCGCTCTGTACAGGTCGGGGGGACGCACCGTCCCGACGAAAACCGCATGGACAGGAGACCTCACCGTGCAAACAATCGCCTGGCAAATATCGCTCGTGCTGATGGCGTTCGTGGCATTTGGATTCGCGTTCGTCGCAATCCGTTCCGGACGCCGCGAAGACGACTACGCGCCGTTGCAAAAGCGGGCCTATCGCCTGCGCACCCGGCTGTTCTGGGTGGTGGTGCTGGCGTTCGCGCCGGCGATGATCTACACGCTGTTCGAGCTTCCGTACGGCGCGACCTATGCTTCGCCCGGTTCCGGGTCGGTGCAGATCGTCGAGGCGACCGGTCATCAGTGGCGCTGGGAGTTGAGCCGGGACCGCGTCGTGGCGGGACAACCGGTCGAGTTCCGCGTTAGCAGCGCCGACGTCAATCACAGCTTCGGCATCTACGACGCGAACCTCCATCTGGTCGCACAGACGCAGGCGATGCCCGGCTACATCAACACGCTGCGCCACACCTTCAGCGAGGAGGGCACTTACCGGATCCTCTGCATGGAGTACTGCGGCCTCGCGCACCACAACATGCTGGCCGAGATCCACGTCGGCGGCCAATAACGGAGGAGACGAACGTGGCGACCTACACATACGAACACATCCCCGACCACGGGGCGAAGACCGGCGTGCTGGCCTATCTGGCGACGTCGGCCGCCGTGCTGCTGCTGATGATGGTCTTCGGCCTGCTGATGCGGCTGGAACAGGCGCAGTGGATCTCGATCGGCGCGCTGCGCTTCTACGAACTGATGACGCTCCACGGCGCCGGTATGGTCGGCATCGCGGCGATTGCCGGCGCGGCCATCATGTGGCACTTCCTGCGCCAATACGTCGACGTGTCGCAGCGCATCTTCGTCGCGAACCTCGTGCTGTTTCTCGGCGGGGTCGGGATGATCCTCGGCAGCGTGCTGCTCGGGCATTTCCACGGCGCCTGGACTTTCCTGTATCCGCTGCCCGGCAAGTCGATGGGGACCTGGACCACCGGTGCCGCCGCGCTCTTCATGGGCGGGTTGCTCGTGATCGGCGTCGGCTTCGTGCTGTTCCACCTCGACGTCGCCCGTGCGATCGTCGCGCGCTACGGCAACTTCGCGCGCGCGCTCGGCTGGCCGCAGCTCTTCGGCCACGACGACGGCAAGGCGCCGCCGCCGACGGTCGTCGCATCGACGATGGTCACGATCGTTAACCTCGTCGGCCTCGTCGTCGGCGCGAGCATCCTGACGATGATGCTGGTGAACCTCTACGTGCCGGGCTTCGACATCGACCCGCTGCTCGCGAAGGGGATGATCTATTTCTTCGGCCACGTCTTCATCAACGCGACGATCTACATGGCGGTGATCGCGGTCTACGAGATCCTGCCGCGCTACACGCATCGGCCGTGGAAGTCTAACAAGGTGTTCCTCGCGTCGTGGACCGCGTCGACGCTGATGGTGATGTTCATCTTCCCGCACCACCTGCTGATGGACTTCGCGTTCCCGAAGTGGATGCTGGTGATGGGCCACATCATCGGCTATCTCAACACGGTGCCGATCCTGATCGTCACCGGCTATGGCGCGCTGATGATCATCTATCGCTCGGGCATCCGCTGGGACATGGCGTCGAAGCTGCTGTTCCTGTCGCTGTTCGGCTGGGCGGCGGGCGCGATGCCGGCGTTCATCGACGGCACGATCACCGTCAATTACGTGATGCACAACACGCTGTGGGTGCCGGGCCATTTCCACACCTATCTGCTGCTCGGGATGGTGACGATGGTGTTCGGCTTCATGTACTACCTCGGCAAGCCGGACCACGAAGCCGATGACCGCCTCATCGACCGCGTCGCGTTCTGGCTCTTCGTGTCGTCGGTGCTCGGTTTCACGATGAGCTTCCTGTATTCCGGCAAGGAAAGCGTCGCGCGGCGCTACGCGGTGCATCTGCCCGAATGGCTGCCGTACGACCGCATCGCGTCGGTGTTCGCAATGCTGGTCATCGCGTCGTCGCTGCTCTTCGTCGTGCGCTTCTTCTCGCGCATCCGGCTCGCGCACCGCGACTACCAGCGGGCGTCGGTGCCCGGCGGCGCTCTCGCCTGAAGGTCGCGATGAGCACGATCGTCCGCGGTATCGTCTCGACGGCGCTCGTCGTCGCGTGCGGCACCGCGGCGTTCTGGTGGGGCACCGACGGCTTCAGCGCGTACACCGCAGAAGCCGCGCGGCGAGCCGATATCCTGCGCGCGCCGCGCCCCGTGCCGACGGTCGAGCTCGAAGACCAGGACGGCCGCCGCTTCCGCCTCGACGACTACCGCGGGCGGCTGCTCGCGGTCGAGTTCATCTACACCCGCTGCATGACCGTCTGCCGCAGCCTCGGCGTCGCGTTCCGGCAGATCCGCGATGCCGTCCCGCCCGAGTCGCTGGGGCGCGACTTCGCGCTGCTCAGCATCAGCTTCGACCCGGAGCGCGACGACCCGGCGAGCCTGAAGGCGTACGGCCGCAACTTCGGCGCCGACGGCGAGCACTGGCGGCTCGCGCGCGTGCGCGACGCGGCCGAGCTCACGGCGCTGCTCGATGCGTTCGGCGTCGTCGTGATCCCCGACCGCTTCGGCGGCTTCGAGCACAACGCGGCGATCCATCTCGTCGGGCGCGACGGGCGGCTGGTCGAGATCAGCGACCTCGACCAGCCGCTCGCCTTCGCCGGCAAGGTGCGGGAGAAGCTGTGATGCGGACCGGCGGCCGACGTCGGCACCTCGCCTGCGCCGCTGGCGCGCTGTATCTGCTGCTCGCGACGCCGCCCGCGCGCGCATGGCTCGAAGCGACGATGAGCGGCCACATGCTGGTGCAGATCCCGGTCCTCGCCGCGCTCGGTTTCGTCGCGTGCCGCCTGCTGCCCGAGCGCACGCAGGACACGCTGCTCGAATGGGCCGGCGGCGTCGTTCCGTGCGTGCTGCTCGCGACTTTCGCGTCGAGCTACTGGATGTTGCCGCGCGCGCTCGACGACGCGCTCGCAAGCGCCGCGGTCGAAGCCGCGAAATTCGTCAGTCTGCCGGTGCTCGTCGGCCTCCCGCTCGCACTCGCGTGGCACCGCCTCGGCACGATCGGACGCGGTTTCGTCTGGACGAACTTCTTCAGCATGCTCGCCGTCCTCGGCTGGCTCTACATCGCCGCGCCGGTTCGCGTGTGCAACAGCTATCTCGTCGACCAGCAGGAGAGCGCCGGCTGGCTGATGGTTCAGCTCGCGGTGCTGATGTTCCTCGGCTGGCTCGGCTCGCTGTTCGTCGGCGGGAAAGGCGGCGCGGCAGCCTCGGCGCAGATGTCGCAACAGGGCGGCAGCGCTGCCGATACGGATGCCGCGCGCGAGTAGGGCGGCGCGACGCCTTGCGCGGCGCCCGTTCGGATCTATTCCTTGGCCTGGTACGAGGTCGAGCCGTCCATCACGTAGATGCCGCCGTCGTCGCGATTCCTCGCCACGCTCGCGCGTCCCGCACGCGTGAATCCGGCACGGAACGGACAAGATTTCGGATGCTCTGCGGATACGCCGGACACGTCCGTGCCCCGCGCACGATCGCTATTTCCCGAACAGATCGTCCAGCGGGTTGGACTTCTTTTCGCCGCTTGCCGCGACCTTGCGGCCCGGAAAATCCTCTTCGACGTTGTCGCGGTAGTAGCTCCACGCCGAGCCGGAGCTCGACAGCCGCCGCCAGATCTCTTCCCCGACGCCGCTGTAGTCAATCAGGCTCCCGTCGTCGAGCTCGACGCGCAGGATGCGCTGGCGCGCGTCGTAGCCGATTGCGCGCAACTTCCCCGAACTGATGCGTTTCATGTCCATCGCAGGCTCCCGTTGTTCGCCGCCGTCCGTGCACCATTGGCGCCGCACGCGAAAGTCTAGGCCGGCTTCGCCGTGTCCCGCACCTCGCCGGCGACGCGGATTCAGGCAGAGGGCCGCAGCGCGCGGGGCAGGCGGCCACCGAAAGTCGTCGCGACGCTCGGCGATCCCATCCACGCACGACTGGCCGGCGAAATCACCGATTGACCGCTCGACAGGCCGACCATACAATCCTTCCAAAATTGTCGAAGAGTGGAAGGATGGACCAGAAAGCCGCGCTTGCCGTATTCGAGAGCCTGTCGTCGGGCGTGCGTCTGGACGTGTTCCGGCTGCTCGTGAAGGCCGGGCCACCGGGCCTCGTCGCGGGGGAGATCGCGGCTGCGCTCGACATCGCGCCGAGCAGCCTGTCGTTTCACCTGCGCACGCTGACGCAATCCGGACTCCTCGACGTCGAGCAGGAAGGGCGCTTCCAGCGCTATCGCGCAAGCCTCGGGGTGATGGCGGAGGTGATCGGCTTCCTGACCGAGAACTGTTGCGGCGGTCTGCCCGACGGTTGTCCCGGCAGCCGCGATGTCGTGTCGCGCCTACCGGGCTGCAAGGATTCGGCCTGCTCCGAGGCGGCGGCCGAACGATGAACGTTTTGTTCCTTTGCACCGGCAATTCGTGCCGCTCGATCCTCGCCGAGGCGATTTTCAATGCGCTCGCACCGGAAGGCATGCGGGCGACGAGCGCCGGCAGCCATCCGGCCGGCTACGTGCATCCGCGCTCGCTGGCGCTGCTTGAGCGCGAAGGCATCGCGACGGTCGGCCTGCACAGCAAATCGTGGGACGAGTTGCCCGGCGTGCCGGATCTCGTCATCACCGTCTGCGCAAGCGCCGCCGGCGAAACCTGTCCGGTCTATCTCGGTTCGGCGCGTCGTGTGCACTGGGGTGTCGCCGACCCTGCGAAGGCGTCTGGCGGCGAAGCCGAGATCGACGCCGCGTTCGGACACGCCTATCGCGTGCTGCGCGCGCGCATCGAAGCGTTTCTGGCCTTACCCGAAAACCTGGCTCGACGCGATCCGGCCGCCTTTCAGGCGGAACTCGAACGCATCGGCCGTCTCTCCGCGTGACCCGCAATCCAACCTGAGGAAACCCCCATGAAAACGATCCAGATCTTTGATCCCGCGCTGTGCTGCAGTTCCGGCGTCTGCGGAGCCGACGTCGACCAGAAGCTCGTCGACGCCGCCGCGGACATCGAATGGGCGAAGAAGGAGGGCATCGCCGTCGAGCGCTTCAACCTCGCACAGCAGCCGACCGTCTTCGCCGAGACGCCGGCCGTGAAGGCGTTCCTCGAACGCTCGGGCGCGGACGCGCTGCCGCTGGTGCTGGTCGACGGCGAAGTGGCACTCGCCGGCCGTTACCCGACCCGCGACGAACTCTCCCGCTGGGGCGCGAAGACGCTGTCGCCGCGCCCGGCGGCGAGCCAGTGCTGCGGCCACTGCTGCTGAGCCAGCGCACGATGCTCTTTCTCGATGGCGCGCCGCGCTACCTGTTCTTCACCGGCAAGGGCGGCGTCGGCAAGACCTCGCTCGCGTGCGCGACCGCGGTCCGGCTTGCCGGCGCCGGTCGGCGCGTGCTTCTCGTCAGCACTGATCCGGCCTCCAACGTCGGGCAGGTGTTCGGGCAGACGATCGGCAACCGGGTGACGCGGCTCGCCGCCGTCGAGGGTCTGTCCGCGCTCGAAATCGATCCGCAGGCCGCCGCACAGGCGTACCGGGACCGCATCGTTGGCCCGGTGCGCGGCGTGCTGCCGGACGACGTCGTGCGCGGCATCGAGGAGCAACTGTCGGGCGCGTGCACGACCGAGATCGCCGCGTTCGACGAATTCACCGGCCTGCTCACCGACGCGAAGCTGACCGAAGGTTTCGACCACGTGATCTTCGACACCGCGCCGACGGGCCATACGATCCGGCTGCTGCAACTGCCGGGGGCATGGTCGGGTTTCCTCGACGCCAATCCCGACGGCGCGTCCTGCCTCGGCCCGCTCGCCGGGCTCGAGAAGCAGCGCGAGCAGTATCGCGCGGCAGTCTCGGCGCTCGCCGATCCCGAGCGGACCCGGCTCGTGCTCGTCGCGCGCGCCCAGTCATCGACGCTGCGGGAAGTCGCGCGCACCCACCACGAACTCGCGGCGATCGGCCTCACGCGCCAGTTCCTCGTCATCAACGGCGTCCTGCCGGCCGTCGATGGCGATGAAGACTCACTCGCCGCAGCTGTGCGCCGCCGCGAACGCGCCGCACTCGACGCGGTGCCGGACGTGCTGCGCGGTCTGCCGACCGATCTCGTGCCGCTGATGCCGTTCAACCTCGTCGGTCTTCCGGCGCTGCGCGCGCTGCTCGGCGACATCGACGCGACCGGCGGCGCGGCGCCCGAACCGGAGTCGCAGCGCCCGAGTCTGCCGACTCTCGCCGGCCTCATCGACGAGTTGGCCGCCGACGGCCACGGCCTCGTGATGCTGATGGGCAAGGGCGGGGTCGGCAAGACGACGCTCGCCGCCACGGTTGCGACGGAACTCGCGGCGCGCGGCTTCCCGGTCCATCTGACGACCTCGGACCCGGCGGCGCATCTGGCCGAAACGCTCGAAGGCTCGCTCGAGAACCTGACCGTCAGCCGCATCGACCCGCACGCGGAAACCGAGCGCTACCGTCAGCACGTGCTCGACACCAAAGGCAAGGACCTCGATGCGCAGGGCCGCGCACTTCTGGAAGAAGACCTGCGTTCGCCGTGCACCGAGGAGATCGCGGTATTCCAGGCGTTCTCGCGGATCATCCGCGAGGCCGGGCGCAAGTTCGTCGTCATGGACACCGCGCCGACGGGGCACACACTGCTGCTGCTCGACGCGACCGGCGCGTATCACAAGGAGATCGCGCGCCACATGGACAAGAGCGGTGTCGCGCACTTCACGACGCCGATGATGCAGTTGCAGGACCCGGCGCAGACGAAGGTGCTGCTGGTGACGCTCGCCGAGACGACGCCGGTGCTCGAGGCGGCGAACCTGCAGGCGGACCTGCGTCGCGCCGGCATCGAGCCGTGGGCGTGGATCATCAACAACAGCCTCGCGGCGACGCCGACGACGTCGCCGATCCTGCGCCGCCGCGCGCAACAGGAATGGCCGCAGATCGAAGCCGTCCGCGAACACCACGCGAGGCGCATCGCGCTGGTCCCGATGCAGGCCGACGAGCCGGTCGGCATCGAACTGCTGCGCGCGCTTGCCGAAGGCGTTGCGGTCCGCTGAAACCGCGAAAAGGAAGACGACGATGACCGTGCAGTGCGAAGTCACGGCGAAGCGCGCCGCGGCGGCCCCGATGAGCGTGTTCGAGCGCTATCTCACCGTCTGGGTGTTCCTGTGCATCGTCGCGGGGATCGGCCTCGGCCAGTGGTTGCCCGATCTGTTCCGGGCGGTCGGGCGCATGGAGATCGCGCAGGTGAATCTGCCGGTCGGCCTGCTGATCTGGATCATGATCATTCCGATGCTGATGAAGGTCGACTTTGGCGCGCTGCACGAGATTCGCGGCCACGTGCGCGGCATCGGTGTCACGCTGTTCGTGAACTGGCTCGTGAAACCGTTCTCGATGGCGCTGCTCGCGTGGATCTTCATCCGCGAGCTGTTCGCGCCGTGGCTGCCCGCCGAGCAGATCGACAGCTACGTCGCCGGGCTGATCCTGCTCGCGGCCGCGCCGTGCACCGCGATGGTGTTCGTCTGGAGCCGGCTCACCGATGGCGATCCGATCTTCACGCTGTCGCAGGTCGCGCTCAACGACACGATCATGGTGTTCACGTTCGCGCCGATCGTCGGCCTGCTGCTCGGGATCTCGGCGATCACCGTGCCGTGGGACACGCTTTTCACGTCCGTCGTGCTTTACATCGCGATCCCGGTCGCGCTCGCGCAACTGTGGCGCAAGCGCCTCCTCGTGCGCGGGCAGCAAGCGTTCGACGCGGCGATGGCGCGGATCGGGCCGTGGTCGATCGGCGCGCTGCTGCTCACTCTGGTGCTGCTGTTCGCATTCCAGGGCGATGCGATCCTCGCGCAGCCGATGATCATCGCGCTGCTCGCGGTGCCGATCCTGATCCAGGTGTTCTTCAATTCCTCGCTCGCCTACCTGCTCAACCGCGCGCTCGGCGAGAAGCACCGCGTGGCGTGCCCGTCGGCGCTGATCGGGGCGTCGAACTTCTTCGAGCTCGCCGTCGCCGCGGCGATCAGCCTGTTCGGCTTCGAATCAGGCGCCGCGCTTGCGACCGTCGTCGGGGTGCTGATCGAGGTCCCGGTGATGCTGCTCGTCGTGCGCGTGGTCAATGCGAGCAAGGACTGGTACGAAGCCGGCGTCCGACCCGAGGCATCCGCGCCGTCGCTCCCGGGGCGCGGTGCGACAAGGGGAGGCACGCGCAGCGGCGCGCGGTGAGAACGACACCGCTCGCCGCCGCGGCAGGGACGAGTGAAGGGGATGCGCGCCGGGCGACTACGTGCTTGACGCCATGGCCCCCGGAGCGCTCAACGGAAAGGCGGCGCCGTCCGGACGGGCGCCGATTCCCGCGAAACCGGCGCTCCGCGGTAGGAAAAGCGCCCCAAGGACCGTCTGTGAGGAAAGCAGGCGGGAGCGCCTGTCGCTCCGTCCGCGCTCAGGCGCGCAGCGCCGCAGTGCGGTGCGACTGGACGACCGGCAGCAACTGCCCGAAAACCTTCGGCGTGCCCGCGACGACGTTGCCGGTGTCGAGATACGCGCCTTCGCCGGCGAGGTCGCTGACGAGCCCGCCCGCTTCCTGGATCATCAGCGTGCCGGCCGCCATGTCCCACGGCTGCAGGCCGATTTCCCAGAAGCCGTCGAGCCGGCCACAGGCGACGTACGCGAGGTCGAGTGCGGCGGCACCGGGGCGGCGGATGCCGGCGACCTTCTGCGTGAGGTCCTTGAACATCGCGAGATACGCGTCGATGTTGTCGAACTCGCGGTACGGGAAGCCGGTGCCGATCAGCGCTTCGTTCAGCCGCGTCCTTTTCGACACGCGGATGCGGCGGTCGTTGAGGAACGCGCCGCGGCCTTTCGTCGCGGTGAAGAGCTCGTTGCGGGTCGGGTCGTAGATCACCGCCTGCTCGACGACCTTGTTCTTCGCGAGCGCGATCGAGATTGCATATTGCGGAAAGCCGTGGATGAAGTTCGTCGTGCCGTCGAGCGGGTCGATGATCCACTGATATTCGCTGTCGGCCGACTCCGCGGACTCGCCGGACTCCTCTGCTAGAATGCCGTGCTCCGGGTAGGCTTCGCGCAGAACTTCGATGATTGCGGCCTCGGCGGCCTGGTCCACTTCGGTGACGAAATCGTTCGGAGACTTGGTCTGGACCGTCAGGGCGTCCAGTTGCACCGAGGCGCGGTTGATGACGGAACCCGCACGGCGGGCGGCTTTTACTGCGATGGTCAGGGTGGGGTGCATGCGCGTCGGTCTCGCTTGCGGAAGACGCCCGAAGGGGGCTCCGCTTAAGAAAATTCTAAGAAAACACAAGATTTTAATATGAACGGCGACATCGCGCTCGACCGCATCCGCATCGTACTTTCACGTACGAGCCATCCCGGGAACATCGGCGCCGCCGCGCGCGCGATGAAGACGATGGGTCTGACCCGTCTGGTGCTCATCGAACCGGCGTCGTTTCCCGACCCCATCGCCGAGGCGCGCGCGTCCGGCGCGAGCGACATCCTCGAAAACGCCTGCGTCGTCGCTTCGCTCGAAGAAGCACTCGACGGCACGGTGCTGTCGGCGGCGGTCACCGCCCGACGGCGCGAACGTTCGGTGCCCGTGCGCGGCGCTCGCGACGCGGCCCCGGAGCTCGTCGCGTTCGCTGCGTCCGGCGACGTCGCGCTCGTGTTCGGTACCGAAACCAGCGGGCTCACCAACGATGAGGTCGAGCGGTGTTCGATGCCGGTGGCGATTCCGGCGAATCCCGCGTTTTCATCGCTGAACCTCGGCTCCGCTGTGCAGTTGCTGTGCTACGAACTGCGGATGGCGGCGCTGTCGCCGCCGCCGCCGGCCGAGCCCTTGCCCGACCTCGCGACCTTCGAGGAAATCGAAGGCTTCCATCGCCACCTCGAACGGGCGATGACGGCGAGCGGGTTCTACGATCCGGCCAATCCGAAACGCCTGCTGCAGCGTCTCAGGCGCCTGTTCGGCCGGATCCGGCTCGAGAAAGAGGAAGTAAACATCCTACGCGGCATCGTTGCTGCACTTGAGCGCAAACCCGACTAAACTGGTCGGGCATTAAATCTTCGGTAACAAAGCTTCCGGGAGTAGAAGATCCATGTTCAGCCGCCTGCGCGAAGACCTTGCCAGCGTTCGCGAACGCGACCCCGCCGCACGTTCGACCTGGGAGGTGTTGACGTGTTACCCGGGCGTGCATGCCCTGCTGTTCCACCGTCTCGCGCACGCCGCGTGGACCAAGGAATTGCACTGGGCCGGGCGCTTTGTCAGCCATGTGTCGCGTTTCTTCACCGGGATCGAGATTCACCCCGGCGCGACGATCGGGCGGCGCGTCTTCATCGACCACGGCATGGGCGTCGTGATCGGCGAGACCGCGGAGATCGGTGACGACTGCACGATCTATCAGGGGGTGACGCTGGGCGGCACGTCGCTGTATCGCGGCACGAAGCGCCACCCGACGCTCGGCAAGGGCGTCGTCGTCGGCGCCGGCGCGAAAGTCCTCGGCGGCTTCACGGTCGGAGACGGGGCACGCATCGGCTCGAACGCCGTCGTCGTCAAGCCGGTGCCGACCGGGACCACCGCGGTGGGCAACCCGGCGCGGATCATCGACCCGGAACGCACCGATGCGCGCGACAAGGCCCGGCAGCAGAAGGCCGAGCAGATGGGGTTCTCGGCATACGGCGTTACCAAGCAGATGGACGACCCGATCGCAAAGGCGATGCACGGGCTGCTCGATCACGCGGTGGAAACCGACCGTCGCATCCAGATCCTCGTCGAGCAACTCGAGAAGGCCGGGGTCAGGCTCGATTCGACGGTCGAGAAGAGCGACGAATTCGATGCGCAGCGGCTATCCAAAATGGTGGATTGAGCGGCGTTCAAGGGCTCCGGAGTAGTTGACCGATTTTGTCGGGATCCGTATAGTTGAGCGAAACGTTCGGGTATTGTCCCGGGCGATAACCCTCCGCGATACGAGGAGTCAAAATGAGACTGACCACCAAAGGAAGATTTGCGGTTACGGCGATGATCGATCTGGCGTCGCGCCAGGCTGAAGGCCCGGTGACACTGGCCGGCATCGCGGAGCGGCAGAGCATTTCGCTGTCCTACCTGGAGCAGCTTTTCGGAAAGCTGCGGCGTCACAAGCTGGTGTCGAGCGTTCGCGGCCCGGGCGGCGGCTACCGGCTCGCGCGGGACATGAGCCGGATCACCGTCGCGGACATCATCGTCGCGGTCGATGAGCCGCTCGACGCGACGCAGTGCGGCGGCAAGCAGAACTGTCACGACGAGCAGCGCTGCATGACGCACGATCTGTGGGCGAACCTGAACAAGCGGATGTACGAGTATCTCGACTCCGTCACGCTCGGCGCGCTGGTGAAGCGCGAGGTCCAGGCCGACCCCGACATGAGCGTGCTGAAGGATCTTCGCCGGCGCGCGATGATTTCGGTACGCGAAGTCGCCGCTGCGTAAGACAAGACGATGTTCGCACCCGTCTACCTCGACTGGAACGCGACCGCTCCGCTCGATCCGGCGGTGCGCGAGGCAATGCTGCCCTGGCTCGACAGTCGGTTCGGCAACGCGTCGAGCCGTCACGAGTACGGCCGGCAGGCGAGGGCGGCGATCGACGAGGCGCGGGCGAAAGTCGCGTCGGCGGTGGGTGCGCACGCTACCGAGGTGATCTTCACGAGCTGCGGCTCGGAAGCGAACAATCTTTTCGTCAAGGGCGCCGCGGCGCTGATAAAGCCCGGTGTCGTCGCGATCAGCGCGATCGAACATCCCTGCGTGCGCGAACCCGCGCTGCAGTTGCGGCGCAGCGGCTGGACGGTGCGGGAAATCGCGGTCGATGCGCAGGGCCGGATCCGGCCCGACGACTGGAAAGCGGCGCTCGCCGAGCGTCCGGCGCTGGTTTCGGTGATGGCCGCGAACAACGAGACCGGGGTGCTGCAGGACGTCGCCGCGCTCGCGGCCGAAGCGAAGGCGGCCGGGGCGTGGTTCCACACGGACGCGGTGCAGGCGCTCGGCAAGCTACGGGTCGATTTTCGCGCCCTCGGCGTGCACGCGATGACGCTGTCGGCGCACAAGATCGGCGGCCCGCTCGGCGCCGGGGCGCTGGTGCTCGACAAGCGCGTCGAACTCGCGCCGCTCGTGGCCGGCGGCGGACAGGAGCGCGGGCTGCGATCCGGCACCGAGAACGTCGCCGCGATCGTCGGCTTCGGCGTCGCGTGCGAGCAGGCCGCGGGTCGAGTCGAGACGGAAGCGCGACGGCTGGCCGGCTTGCGCGAGCAGCTCGAAGCGGGCCTCGTCGCGCATGCCATGAAGATTTTCTCGGCCGGCGCGCCGCGCCTGCCAAACACCGTGTTTTTTGCCGCCGAAGGTTTCGACGGCGAGACGCTGGTCGCGAAGCTCGACCGCGCGGGGTATGCGTGCGCGAGCGGCTCGGCGTGTTCGAGCGCGAACCCCGAGCCATCGCATACGCTGCTGGCGATGGGGGTCGAGCGGGATGTCGCGCGCGGCGCGGTCCGGGTCAGCCTCGGCCGGGACACGCAGCAGGGCGACGTCGAAGGATTCCTCGGGACCTTCGGGCGACTGATGCAAGAATTGAATAACCTGACCGCTGTGTCGGTCCAACACTAAAGCAGATCCACGGAGGGACCCGATGCTCAAGTTTCCGATTTACCTGGACTACTCGGCGACGACGCCGGTCGATCCTCGCGTTGCGCAGGCGATGATCCCGTGGCTCACCGAGCACTTCGGCAATCCCGCGAGCCGCTCGCATGCGTACGGGTGGGAAGCGGAGAAGGCGGTCGAGGACGCGCGCGCTCAGATCGCCGCGCTGGTGAACGCCGACCCGAAGGAAATCGTCTGGACGTCGGGCGCGACCGAATCGAACAACCTCGCGATCAAGGGCGCGGCGCAGTTCCACAAGGGCAGGGGCAAGCACATCATCACGGTGAAGACCGAGCACAAGGCCGTCCTCGACACCTTCCGCGAGCTCGAGCGCCAGGGCTTCGAGGCGACCTATCTCGACGTGCAGGAAAACGGCCTCGTCGATCTCGCGCGGCTCAGGGATGCGATCCGTCCCGACACGGTCCTCGTCTCGGTGATGTTCGTGAACAACGAGATCGGCGTCGTCCAGCCGATCGCCGAGATCGGCGAAATCTGCCGCGAGAAGGGCATCGTGTTCCACGTTGATGCCGCGCAGGCGACCGGGAAGGTCGAGATCGACCTCGCGAAGCTGAAGGTCGATCTGATGTCGTTTTCCGCGCACAAGACCTACGGTCCGAAGGGCATTGGCGCGCTGTACGTCCGCCGCAAACCGCGCGCGCGCCTTGAAGCGCAGATGCACGGCGGCGGTCACGAGCGTGGCCTGCGCTCGGGCACGCTCGCGACGCACCAGATTGTCGGCATGGGCGAAGCCTTCCGCATCGCGCGTGAGGAGATGGCGACCGAGAACGAGCGCATCCGCATGCTGCGCGACCGTCTGCTGAAGGGATTGCAGGATATCGAGGCAACCTATGTGAACGGCGACCTCGCGCACCGCGTCCCACACAACCTCAACATCTCCTTCGCCTATGTCGAGGGTGAGTCGCTGATCATGGCGGTCAAGGACATCGCGGTGTCGAGCGGTTCGGCCTGTACCTCCGCGAGCCTCGAACCGTCCTACGTGCTGCGCGCGCTCGGCCGCAACGACGAGCTCGCGCACAGCTCGATCCGCTTCACGATCGGCCGCTTCACGACCGAAGAGGAAGTCGATTACACGGTCGAGCTGTTGCACAAGAAGATCGGCAAGCTGCGCGAGTTGTCGCCGTTGTGGGAGATGTACCAGGACGGCGTGGATCTCGATACGGTGCAGTGGGCCGCCCACTGACAGAGAAGAGAAGAGGAGAAAGACATGGCATACAGCGAAAAAGTGTTGGATCACTACGAAAATCCCCGTAACGTCGGCGCGTTCGGCAAGGAAGACGAAGGCGTCGGGACCGGGATGGTCGGGGCGCCGGCCTGCGGCGACGTGATGAAGCTGCAAATCAAGGTTGGCAAGGACGGGGTTATCGAGGACGCAAAGTTCAAGACCTACGGCTGCGGCTCCGCGATCGCGTCGAGTTCGCTGGTCACCGAGTGGGTCAAGGGCAAAACCGTCGATCAGGCGCTTGAGATCAAGAACACGCAGATCGCCGAGGAACTCGCGCTACCGCCGGTCAAGATCCACTGCTCGATCCTTGCCGAAGACGCGATCAAGGCGGCAGTGGCGGACTACAAGAAGAAGCAGGTCGGCTGATTTCGGGAGACTGAGTCATGAGCGTCACATTGAGCACCAACGCGGCCAAGCACGTTTCGGACTTCATGGCCAAGCGCGGTAAGGGCGTCGGCATCCGCCTCGGCGTGAAGACGTCGGGCTGTTCGGGCATGGCCTACCGCCTAGAGTTCGTCGATGAAACCCATGACGAAGACATGATCTTCGAAAGCCACGGCGTGAAGGTCGTCGTCGACCCGAAGAGCCTCGCCTACCTCGACGGCACCGAACTGGATTTCGTCCGCGAAGGGTTGAACGAAGGCTTCAAGTTCAACAACCCGAACGTGAAGGATTCCTGCGGCTGCGGCGAAAGCTTCAACGTCTGAAAAAGCGGCGCGTTTCCCCCATGAGCATCGATCTTCAGCAGGACTTCTTCGCGCTCTTCGGCCTTCCGCGCCGCTTCCGCATCGACCAGGCGGCGCTGGAACTGGCCTACCATGACCTGCAGGGGCAGGTGCATCCGGACCGCTATGCGAGTCTTCCGGATGTCGAGAAGCGCCTGTCGATGCAGTGGGCGACGCGCGTCAATGAGGGGTTTCGCACGCTGCGCAAGCCGCTACCGCGCGCGCAATATCTTCTCGAACTCGCCGGCATCGACGTCGGCCTGCACACCAACACCGCGATGTCGTCCGCGTTCCTGATGGAGCAGATGGAGTGGCGCGAAGCGGTCGAGGAGGCACGCGCCGCCGGCGAGAGCGAGGAACTGACACAGCTGCATCAACGTCTGCGTCACCATTCGCGCGAGGTGTTCGATGAACTCGAACATGCGATCGACGAACGCCAGGACTTCAATGCGGGGGCCGAAATCGTGCGCCGCCTGATGTTCATGGAAAAGATCCAACACGAGATCGACGACGCCCTCGAGGCACTGGAAACCTGAATGGCCCTTCTGCAAATCGCTGAACCCGGCCAGTCGACCGAGCCGCACAAGCACCGACTCGCTGCCGGAATCGATCTGGGTACGACCAATTCGCTCGTCGCGACCGTCCGCAACGGCATCGCGGTATGCCTCGCCGACGAAGCGGGGCGCTCGATGCTGCCGTCGGTTGTCCGCTATCACGCCGACGGTCGCATCGAAGTCGGACACACGGTCGTCGCGGCCCACGCGACCGACCCGAAGAACACGATCATGTCGGTGAAACGCTTCATGGGCCGCGGGCTCAAGGACGTTTCCCACGTCGAGTCGTCGCCGTACGACTTCCTCGACAGCGAGGGGATGGTGCGCCTGCGCACGGTGCAGGGCGTCAAGACGCCGGTCGAAGTCTCGGCCGAGATCCTGAAGGTGCTCGGCGCGCGCGCGGAAGCGAGCCTCGGCGGCGCGCTGACCGGCGTCGTGATCACCGTGCCCGCCTATTTCGACGACGCGCAGCGCCAGGCGACGAAGGACGCCGCGAAGCTTGCCGGCCTCAACGTGCTGCGTCTGCTCAACGAGCCGACCGCGGCGGCCGTCGCGTACGGGCTCGACAACGCGGCCGAGGGCGTCTATGCGATCTACGACCTCGGCGGCGGCACGTTCGACCTCTCGATCCTGAAGCTGTCGCGCGGGATTTTCGAAGTGCTGGCGACGAACGGCGACGCGGCGCTCGGGGGCGACGACTTCGATCACCGGCTGTTCTGCTGGGTGCTCGACCAGGCCGCGATCGAGCCGCCGTCGAGCGAGGACGCGCGGCGCCTGCTGATGAAGGCGCGCGAAGCGAAGGAATACCTCACCGCGAGCGATGAGGCGACGATCAGGGCGCGACTGTCGAGCGGCGAAGAGGTGAATCTCGTCATCATGCGCGAAGAGTTCGCGAAGATCACGCAGCACCTCGTGCTGAAAACCGTCGTGCCGATGCGAAAAGCGCTGCGCGACGCGGGCCTCGCGCCCGAGGACGTCAAGGGCGTCGTGATGGTCGGGGGTGCGACGCGGATGCCGCACATCCAGCGCGCGGTCGCCGACTTTTTCGGCCAGGAGCCGCTGACGAACCTCGATCCAGACAAGGTCGTCGCGCTCGGCGCGGCGATTCAGGCGAACGTGCTCGCCGGCAACCGGCAGTCGGACGACGACTGGCTGCTGCTCGATGTGATCCCGCTGTCGCTCGGTCTCGAGACGATGGGCGGCCTGACCGAGAAGGTCGTGCCGCGCAACTCGACGCTGCCGATCGCGCGGGCGCAGGAATTCACGACGTTCAAGGACGGCCAGACCGCGATGGCGTTCCACGTGGTCCAGGGCGAGCGCGAGCTTGTCAAGGACTGTCGGTCGCTCGCCCGCTTCGAACTGCGCGGCATTCCGCCGATGGCGGCCGGCGCGGCGCGGATCCGCGTCGCGTTCCAGGTCGACGCCGACGGCCTGCTGTCGGTCTCGGCACGCGAAATGTCGTCGGGCGTCGAAGCCAGCGTCCTGGTGAAACCCTCGTACGGGCTCACCGACGACGAGATCGCGGGGATGCTGCGCGAGGGCGTCGATCACGCCGGCGACGACATGAACGCGCGCTCGCTACGCGAGCAGCAGGTCGAAGCCGAGCGGGTCATCGAAGCGACGGTCCATGCGCTCGAGCAGGACGGCGCGCTGCTGTCCGCCGACGAGGGCGCGACGATCGACGCCGCCGTCGCCGAGCTGAAGCGCCTCGCCGCTGGCGATGATCCCCGCGCGATCAAGCAGGGCATCGACGCGCTCGCCCGCGCCACCGACGAATTCGCGGCCCGGCGCATGGACCGCAGCGTCCGCTCGGCGCTGACCGGCCACAAGGTTGATGAGATCCAGGTATGACACAGATTATCGTTTTGCCCCATGTCGAACTCTGCCCGGACGGCACCGTGATCGAAGCGGAGCCCGGCAAGTCGATCTGCGACAGCCTCCTCGAAAACGGTGTCGAGATCGAGCACGCGTGCGAAAAATCGTGCGCGTGCACGACCTGTCACATCATCGTCCGCGAGGGCTTCGACAGTCTTCCCGAAGCCGAGGAAACCGAGGAGGACCTGCTCGACATGGCCTGGGGGCTGGAGCCGCAGTCGCGGCTGTCCTGTCAGGCGGTCGTCGGCGAGACGCCGCTCGTCGTCGAGATTCCGCGCTATACGATCAACATGGCCCGGGAGGGCAAGCACTGATGAAATGGACCGAGGTCCAGGAGATCGCGATTCAGCTCTCCGAACGCCATCCCGATGTCGATCCGACGAAGATCAACTTCGTCGACCTGATGAACTGGGTGATGGCGCTGCCCGGGTTCGACGACGACCCGAAGCATTGCGGCGAGCGCGTGCTCGAGGCGATCCAGCAGACGTGGATCGACGAGGTCGAGTGAGATGCCCGCCGCGAGCGTGTTCGACTTCGATGCACGACGGCTCGACGGCGGCCCGATGCCGCTCGCGGACTACCGCGGCAAGGTGCTGCTGATCGTCAATACCGCGAGCGAGTGCGGCTTCACGCCGCAATACGCCGCGCTGCAAAAGCTCCACGAAGCGTACGCGGACAGGGGGTTCTCGGTGATTGGCTTCCCGTGCAACCAGTTCCACGGCCAGGAGCCGGGCGACGCGGCGGGGATCGCGAGCTTCTGCGAGCGCAATTACGGCGTGACCTTCCCGCTCGGCGAGAAGATCGACGTGAAAGGTAAAGATGCGCACCCGCTGTATCGCCATCTGACGTCGAGCGCACCGGGGTTCCTCGGAACCGAGGCGATCAAGTGGAATTTCACGAAGTTTCTGATCGATCGGGAAGGAAAGGTAGTCGGCCGCTACGCGCCTGCGACGAAACCCGAAAGCATCGCGAAGGACATCGAAGCGCGGCTGTAAGCTGCGTCTCAGACCGTCGATGATCCCGCCACCAGCCCGGTCACGCGGGAGGCGGAATCGATCCGGTCGCCGACGGAGATCTGCGACAGGCGCTTCAGTAAGACGGGATCCCGTGCCCGTCCGACGGCTCGTTCAGCGACAGCCAGTACGCGCCGATCTGCTCGACGGCCTTGATGAACGCGTCGAAATTGACCGGCTTGCGGATATAGCTGTTCGCGCCAAGCCGGTACGCTTCCTGGATGTCCTGGGTTTCGCGCGACGTCGTCAGCACGACGACCGGTAGCAGCGCGGTGTACTCGTCCGCGCGCACGCGCCGCAACACTTCGAGCCCGTCCATGCGCGGCAATTTCAGGTCGAGCAGCACGAGCGCGGGCATCATGGATTTGTCGCGCCCTGCCTGCGCACCCGTTCCCAGCAAGTACTCGATCGCCTCGACGCCGTCGCGGGCGACCACGACGGGATTCCTGATCTTGTTCTTGGCGAAGGCGCGCAAGGTGAGCGCCTCGTCGTCCGGGTTGTCCTCGACGAGCAGAATCGAATGTTCGAGGGGCATCGGCTTGCTTCCTGTGAGTAACGGCGAAACCGGCGCCTCCGTCGGCCTGCCGCCCGCAGGCGGTCAGTGCGCTCCGTGCAACTCTTCGGCGCGCAGCACGAAGACCATGTCGTCGCCGCCGCGCGCAGACAGCCACACCATCGGAAGGTCCGGGAAAGCCTGTTCCACGAGCGAACGATTATGCCCGACTTCGACGGCCAGAATGCCGCCTGGGTTGAGAAAGCGCTTCGCCTCGGCAAGAAGCCGCCGGACGACGTCGAGTCCGTCTTCACCGGCAGCAAGCGCCATCCGCGGTTCGTGCAGGTATTCGGCCGGGAGCGCCGCCATCGCTTCGTCAGTGACATAGGGCGGGTTGCTGATGATCAGGTCGAACGTCCGCCCACCGA
The DNA here is from genome assembly GCF_036675785.1 of Aromatoleum sp. Lineage (NCBI taxonomy): Bacteria > Pseudomonadati > Pseudomonadota > Betaproteobacteria > Rhodocyclales > Rhodocyclaceae > Aromatoleum > Aromatoleum sp. The sequence continues at coordinate 51,093 of NZ_JAKFEF010000074.1, read as the reverse complement.
GTCCGCTGAACACGTCACTCTTTACGAGATCGATGCGATCTTCGAGATGGTAGTCCGAGACGTTCCGGCGCGCGACGTCGAGGGCGTCGTCGGACAGATCGGCGCCGACGACTTCCGCATTCGGGAAGGCGTGTGCCATCAGGATCGCGAGGCAGCCGGACCCCGTGCACAGGTCGAGGACGTCGCCGACCGCATCCGGCTCTTCGATCCACGGCGCGAAGCCGTCCTCGAGCAGCTCGGCAAAGAACGAGCGCGGCACGATGACGCGCTCATCGACATGGAACCGGAAGTCGCCGAGCCAGGCTTCGCCGGTGATGTACGCGGCCGGCACGCGTTCTTCGGTGCGGCGCTCGATCACCGCGAGCAGCACTTCGCGTTCTTCGCCGGTGATGCACGCGTCGAGGAAAGGCTCGAGCCGGTCGAGCGGCAGCGCCAGCGTATGCAGCAGCAGCCATACGGCTTCGTCGTACGCGTCGCTGCAACCGTGGCCGAAGAACAGCCCCGCTCGGTTGAAGCGGGTCACGGCGTAGCGCAGCCAGTCTCGCAGCGTGACGAGCTCGGCGAGCGGCCCGTGTTCGTGTTCGTGCTCGTGTTCATCGTCGTGATGATGCTGGATGTCAGACATGTTCAATCTCGGCTAGGGGATAGCAGCGCGGCGAGCGCGCGCTCGTAAATGACGGAGAGCGGTTCGATCGCGTCGAGGGCGACGCATTCGTTGACCTTGTGGATCGTTGCATTGACCGGGCCGAATTCGACGACTTCGGTGCAGATATCGGCGATGAAGCGCCCGTCGGAGGTGCCGCCGGACGTCGACAGCTCGGTGTCGACGCCGACGGTGTCGCGGATCGCGTCCGAGAGCGCCGCGACGAGCTTGCCCCGGCCGGTGAGGAAGGGTTTGCCCGACAGGTGCCAGTCGAGTTCGTAGTCGAGCCCGTGGCGGTCGAGCACTTCGTGCGTGCGCCGCTTCAGGTCGTCGGCGCTGCTCACCGAGGCGAAGCGGAAGTTGAACAGCACTTCGCACAGGCCCGGGATGACGTTGTTCGCGCCTGCGCCCGCATGGATGTTCGACACCTGCCAGGTCGTTGGCGGAAAGAATTCGTTGCCGTCGTCCCAGCGGATCGTGGTGAGTTCGGCGAGCGCCGGCGCGAGGTCGTGAATCGGATTGCGCGCGAGCTGCGGGTAGGCGACGTGCCCCTGGATACCCTTGACGCGCAGCGTGCCGGACAAGGAGCCGCGGCGGCCGTTCTTGATCGTGTCGCCGAGCATGCCGACCGACGTCGGCTCGCCGACGATGCAGTAATCGAGGCGCTCGCCGCGCGCCCCGAGCGCCTCGACGACCTTGACCGTGCCGTGCGTCGCGACGCCTTCCTCATCGGACGTGAGCAGCAGCGCGATCGAGCCGCCGTGGTCCGGATGCGTGGCGACGAAACGTTCGATCGCGGTGACGAAGGCGGCGAGCGAAGTCTTCATGTCGGCAGCGCCGCGTCCGAAAAGCTGGTCGCCGCGCACCGTCGGCTCGAACGGCGGCGAGTCCCACGCGTCGAGCGGGCCGGGCGGAACGACGTCCGTATGACCGGCGAACACGAGCACCGGCGCGCCGTCGCCGCGCCGCGCCCAGAGGTTGCAGACGCCTGCGACGTCGATCCGTTCGAAGCGGAAACCGAGCGGTGCGAGCCGGGCCGCGATGAGATCGAGACAGCCCCGGTCGTCGGGCGTCACGGACGGGCGCGAAATGAGTTCGCAGGCCAGGTCGAACGTGGCCCTTCGTGTTTCCTGATTCATTCTGATCCGGTTTTCTGCCGTGATTACTGCGCCGGCGTGTCGTCGAGGTGCAGCGCGAAGTCGCTGAACGACGCGACCCCCGGTTTCGTCGCCGGAAGGTCGACGGCCGGCGCATTGTCGTTCGCGCCGTCGCCGACTGGCGTGCCGACCTGCGCGTTGTTGATCAGCCAGGCGAGGTTCGTCGGCGAGTCGGCGTTTGCCAACGCATCTTCGAAGGTGACGACGCCTTCGCGGTACAGGCGGTGGAGGTCCTGTTCGAAAGTCTGCGATCCCGGTGCAAGGCTCTGCTGCATCGCTTCCTTGACCTCGCCGAGTTCGCCGCGCTCGACCAGCTCGGCGACGTGGCGCGTATTCATCAGGATCTCGACCGCCGGAAGGCGCATGCCGTCCGGATTGCGGATCAGGCGCTGCGAGATGATGCACTTCAGCGCGACCGCGAGGTCGAGGTACAGCAGCGAGCGGTTTTCGAGCGGGAAGAAGTTTACGATGCGGTTCAGCGCGTGGTACGCGTTGTTCGCGTGCAGCGTCGCGAGGCACAGATGGCCGGTCTGCGAGTACGCGAGCGCCGCCTGCATCGTCTCGCGGTCGCGGATCTCGCCGATCAGGATGCAGTCGGGGGCCTGGCGCATCGCGTTGCGCAGCGCATCGTGCCAGCTGTGCGTGTCGATCCCGACTTCGCGCTGGTTGATGATCGACTTGCCGTGCTTGAAGAGATATTCGATCGGATCCTCGATCGTGAGGATATGCCCCGAGCGGTTCCTGTTGCGGTGGTCGATCATCGACGCGAGCGTCGTCGACTTGCCGGAACCGGTGGCGCCTACGACGAGCACGAGGCCGCGCTTTTCGGTGACGACTTCGGCGAGCACCGGCGGCAGCCCGAGCGACTCCAGCGTCGGAATCTCGCCCTGGATGAAGCGGACGACGACGCCGATGCTGTGCCGCTGCCAGAACACGTTGACGCGGAAATTGCCGAGTTCGCGCAGGCCGAACGAGAGGTTCAGCTCCTTGTCGTGCTCGAAGGTTTCGATCTGCTCCGGCGTCATCATCTCGTAGATCATCCGCTTGATCATGGACGGCTCCATGACCTGCTGGTTGATCGGCATCGTGATGCCCTGGATCTTGATGTTGATCGGAGCACCCGCCGAGATGAAGATGTCCGAGGCGAGCTTTTCGGCCATCAACTGGAACAGTTTGTCGAAAATCATCGCGACGGTCTCGATGGGAAGAAAAGTGTCGAAGCGAGTCCGCGCTCCCGCCGGGCGGGGCGCGCGGAACGGAACTCAGGCGCCGCGCAGCAGTTCGTTGATGCCCGTCTTCGCGCGCGTCTGCGCATCGACGCGCTTGACGATGACGGCGCAGTACAGGCTGTACTTGCCGTCGGCCGACGGCAGGCTCCCCGGCACGACAACCGCGCCCGAGGGCACGCGGCCGTAGAAGACCTCGCCGGTCTCGCGGTCGTAGATTTTCGTGCTCTGGCCGATATAGACGCCCATCGACAGCACTGCGTTCTCCTCGATGATCACGCCTTCGACGACTTCCGAGCGCGCGCCCACGAAAACGTTGTCCTCGATGATCACCGGCCCCGCCTGCACCGGCTCAAGCACGCCGCCGATACCGACGCCGCCCGACAGGTGCACGTTCTTGCCGATCTGCGCGCACGAGCCGACGGTCGCCCAGGTGTCGACCATCGAGCCTTCATCGACGTAGGCGCCGATGTTGACGTAGGACGGCATCAGCACGACGTTGCGGCCGATGAAGCTGCCCTTGCGCGCGACTGCCGGCGGCACGACGCGGAAGCCGCCTTCACGGAACTGCTCGGGCGTGTAGTCGCCGAACTTCGTCGGCACCTTGTCGAAATACTGCGTCGCCCCGGCCGGCATCACCTCGTTGTCGGCGAGGCGGAACGAGATCAGCACCGCCTTCTTGATCCACTGGTTGACGGTCCAAGTGCCGTCGATCTTCTCCGCGACGCGCAGCCGGCCCGAGTCGAGCCCGTCGATGACCGTAGCGACGGCGTCGCGGACGGTCGCGGGCGCCGACGACGGGGACAGGCTCGCGCGGTTTTCGAACGCCTCGTCGATGATCTTTTGCAGTTCTTGCATGGGGGGGTTCCGTTATGGGAAGGTTTGGCAGAAGACTGCGATGCGCTCGGCCGCCTCGACGCATTCGGCGGTGCCGGCGACGAGGGCGATGCGCACGAAGCCGGCGCCCGGATTGACGCCGTTCGCTTCGCGGGCAAGAAAGCTGCCCGGCAGAACCGTGACATTATATTCAGCGTGCAGACGGCGGGCGAAGTCGGTGTCGGCGATCGGCGTCCGCGCCCACAGGTAGAATCCCGCGTCCGGCAGACCGACGTCGAGATGGCGCGCGAGGACCGGCGTGACGAGGTCGAACTTCTCGCGGTAGAGGCGGCGGTTCTCGATCACGTGTTGCTCGTCGTTCCACGCCGCGACGGATGCGGCCTGCACGGCCGGGTTCATCGCGCAGCCGTGGTAGGTGCGATAGCGCAGGAAGTGCTGGAGGACTTTCGCGTCGCCGGCGACGAAGCCCGAGCGCATACCGGGGACGTTCGAGCGCTTCGACAGGCTCGAGAACATCACGAGATTGCGGAAATCGGTGCGACCGAGGCGGTGCGCGGCCTGCATCGCGCCGACCGGGGGCGCGTCCTCGTCGGAGTAGATCTCCGAGTAGCACTCGTCGGCCGCGATGACGAAGCCGAAACGGTCCGAGAGTTCGAAAAGCCGCGCCCATTCATCCTCGCTCAGCATCCGCCCGGTCGGGTTGCCCGGCGAGCAGACATACACGAGCTGGACGTCGCGCCAGACCAACTCGGGCAGCGAATCGAAATCCGAACCGAAGCGGTTTTCGGGCAGGTTGTTCAGGAAGATCGGCTCGGCCCCGGCGAGCAGCGCCGCGCCCTCGTAGATCTGGTAGAACGGGTTCGGGCAGACGACCTTCGGGTTCGGCCGCTGCGGATCGATAACCGCCTGCGCGAACGCGAACAAGGCTTCGCGCGAACCGTTGACCGGCAGCACCTGGGTCGCCGCGTCGACCCCCGGCAGCCCGAAGCGGCGTTGGAGCCAAGCCGCGATCGCCCCGCGCAACATATCGCTGCCCTGCGTGCTCGGGTAGTTCGCGAGGCCGTCGAGATTCTCGATCAACGTCTGCCGGATGAACGGCGGCGTCGCGTGCTGCGGTTCGCCGATCGACAGGCGGATCGGTCTCCGATTGGCCGGTGGCGTGACGCCATGGAACAGCGCGCGCAGTTTTTCGAACGGGTAGGGCTGCAGTCGGTCGAGGTTCGGATTCACTTTGATTGTGCCGGCATATTTCGTGGCGCGGGCCGCGAGGCCCATACGGCGGCGATGGTATCATGACGGGCTTTCGCCAGCCCCGACCCTAGCGCCCCCCCGTTCCGACGTGCGTCTGTCCAAGCTCAAACTTGCCGGTTTCAAGACCTTCGTCGATCCGACCACGGTGCTGACGCCGGGCAGTCTCGTCGGCGTCGTCGGGCCGAACGGCTGCGGCAAGTCGAACATCATCGACGCGGTGCGCTGGGTGCTGGGCGAGACGCGCGCGAGCGCGCTGCGCGGCGAGTCGATGCAGGACGTGATCTTCAACGGCTCGACGACGCGCAAAGCGGTGTCGCGCGCGAGCGTCGAGCTCGTGTTCGACAACGGCGAAGGGCGCGCCGCCGGCCAGTGGTCGCGCTACGCCGAAGTCGCCGTCAAGCGCGTGCTCGACCGCAGCGGCGAGTCTACGTACTACATCAACAACGTCCAGGTCCGGCGCAAGGACGTCATCGATCTCTTCCTCGGCACCGGTCTCGGCCCGCGCGCGTACGCGATCATCGAGCAGGGCATGATCTCGCGCATCATCGAGGCGCGGCCGGAAGAGGTGCGCGGCTTCCTCGAAGAAGCCGCGGGCGTCACGAAGTACCGCGAGCGGCGCCGCGAGACCGAAGGCCGGCTGTCGGACGCGCGCGACAACCTTGCGCGCCTCGAAGACATCCGGATGGAACTCGGCGAGCGCATCGGGCACCTCGAAGGCCAGGCGGCCATTGCCGCCCGGTACCGCGAGCTGACCGCCGCGCATACCGAACGCCAGCAGCTTTTGTGGCTCTTCAAGCGCAACGAGGCGCGCGCCGGGCAGACGCGGCTCGAAACCGAACTCAACCAGCTGTCGGCAAAGATGGAGTCCGACAGCGCGCGGCTGCAGGAACTCGAAGCGGCGGTGGAATCCGCGCGCGACGAGCATTTCGCCGCGTCCGAGTCCATGCACGCGGCACAGGCCGACCTCTTCACCGCGTCGGCCGAAGTCACGCGGCTCGAAGCCGAACTGCGCCATCTGGACGATGCGCGCAAGCGGCTCGAAGCGCGCCTCGTGCAACTCGCGACCGACGAGGCGCACTGGCGCGAGCGGCAGGAAGCGCTGGGCGCCGACCGCGAGCGCTGGAGCGGCTTGCTCGACAACGCCGCGATGCGCGCCGAGCAGGCCGAAGCGCGCCATCTCGAGATCGCCGATCGGCTGCCCGAAGCGGAGTCGGCGCGGCAGGCCGCCGACACCACGGCGGCCGCGGCGCGGCGCGAGCTCGGGCAGACCGAGCAGCAGTTGCGGGTTGAGGAAGCGAATCGCGCGAGCGCGCTCCGGGCGCTCGATGCGCTCGACCAGCGCCGCACACGGCTCGCTGGCGACGGCGCGGCGATCGAGGGACCCGACGAATCGGCGATCGCGCGGCAGGAAGCCCGGCTCGACGCGCTCCGCGACGAGCACGACGCGCGCCAGCAGGAATCCACCGCGCTGCAGGCTCGCGCCCCGGAAGCGCAGGCGGCGCTGAAGGCTGCGCTCGACCACGAACGCCAACTGCAGCGGCGGTTGACCGAACTGCGCGCGCGGCGCGATGCGCTCGCGCAGTTGCAGGCGAAAGTCCAGTCGCAGGGGCAGCTCGGCGACTGGCTGAAACGCCACAAGCTCGCCGAATTGCCACCGGTCTGGCGCGAGCTTCGCGTCGAGCCGGGCTGGGAGGCCGCGGTCGAAGCCGTCCTGCGCGAACGCCTCGCTGCGCTGACCGGCGACGTGCACGGCGCGGCGCAGGCGATGGTCGACGACGCGCCGCCGGGCTCGCTCGCGGTTGCGTTCGTCGATGGCAGCGACCGTCGAAGCAGGCCGGCAGTGCATGCGGGCGGCGTGCCGCTGATCGAGCGGATCGACGTCGCGACGCCATCGCTGCGGCCGGTGCTCGCCGACTGGCTGGATGGATGCTTTACGGTCGATGCGCTCGAACCGTGGATCGAACGCCATCATGAACTCGCGCCCGGCGTGAGCCTCGTCGGGCCGCGCGGTCAGATCCTGACCCGCCACGCGCTCGTGCATTACGCGCCCGACAGCCGCACCCACGGCGTCATGGAACGCCAGCGCGAAATCGATGCGCTCGCGCTCGCGCAGCAGGAGCTCGAAAGCGACGCGCAGGCCGCGCACGACGCGCTGCTCGAAGCCGAAGCGGTCGCCGCGGACCTGCAGGAGCGCGCCGCCGCGCTGCGGCGCGACGGGCAGAGGACGCAACAGCAGATCCATGGCGAACAGGTCGAACTGCTGAAGCTCACGCAGGCCCGCCAGCGCGCGGAGGAACGGCGGACCCAGCTCGCGCGCGACCTCGACGATCTCGTACGCCTCGAAGCGACCGAGCGCGAGCATCTCACGCGCGTGGACATGGAGCAGGCGCGCTGCACCGAGCTCGCGGAACTGCAGCGGGAACGGCTGGACGCCGCGATGGAGGTCCTCGCCGAGCGCGACAACGTGCTGCGCGAGACGCGGGCGCTCGAACAGGCGACCGCGCGCGAATTGCAGGAAGCGCGTTTCTCCGAGCGCGAATGCGCCGGCAAGCTCGACGACATCGCCCGCAACCTCCAGCTCGCGGCCGAGCAGATCGAGCGCGTGACCGCCGAAATCGATGCGCGTCGCCAGGAACTTGACGCGACCGACAACGCGCGCAGCCGCGACGCGCTCCAGGAGGCCCTGACCCTTCGTCAAAGCCGCGAATCTGCACTCGCGGGACGGCGCGACGCGCTGGAGCAGGCCGCGGCGCTGCTGAAGCAGACCGACGAGATGCGGCTGCGCGCCGAGCACGAAGCCGGTCCCGCCCGCGGCCGGGTCGCCGAACTACGCCTCGCGGTGCAGGCCGCGGAGCTCGCCGTCGCGCAATTCCACGAGCGACTCACCGAAGCGCAGGCCGACGAAGCCGCTCTGGCGCTGCTGCTGAGCGCCGACCTGCGCGAAACTTCGCTCGTCCGCGAAGTCGCGCGGTTCGCCCGCGAGATCGCCGAGCTCGGCCCGGTGAACCTCGCCGCGCTCGACGAACTGCGCAGCGCGCAGGAGCGCAAGGGCTATCTGGACGCGCAGTCCGAGGACCTGACCGAAGCGATCGGCACGCTCGAAGACGCGATCCGCCGCATCGATCGCGAAACCCGCGAGCAGTTGCAGGAAACCTACAATACGGTCACGCAGCACTTCAGCACGCTGTTCCCGCAGTTGTTCGGCGGCGGGCAGGCAAGGCTGGTATTGACCGGGGACGAGATTCTCGATGCCGGCGTCCAGATCGTCGCCCAGCCGCCGGGCAAGAAGAACAGCTCGATTCACCTGCTGTCGGGCGGCGAGAAGGCGCTCACCGCGATCGCGCTGGTGTTCTCGATGTTCCAGCTCAACCCCGCGCCGTTCTGCATGCTCGATGAGGTCGATGCCCCGCTTGACGACACGAACACCGAACGCTACTGCCAGATGGTCAAGCGCATGTCGTCGCAGACGCAGTTCGTTTTCATCAGCCACAGCAAGATTACGATGGAGATCGCCCAGCAACTGGTCGGTGTGACGATGCAGGAGCAGGGCGTGTCCCGCGTCGTGGAAGTGGATATCGAAGCGGCTTTGCGCCTCGCCGAGCCTGCAGCAGCCTGAGTAACGGAGTCCGACCGCATCCCGCGCCGTGGGATGCGGAGCAGTTTTTTGTATTCATATCGAAATTGGTGACGAGTGCGCCCGCGCGGCGCGACCCGCAACAGGAAGGAAGATGGATAGCGAATTGCAGATCGGATTGGCCGCGCTCGGCGTGGCCGTAGTCGCAGGCATCATCGCGTACAACAAGTGGCAGGAACGCAAGCACCGCCGGCAGGCGGAGGAGGCGTTCCGGTCCGACCACCGCGATGTGCTGCTCGAACCGCGCGACGGCGCGCAGCCTTCCGGCGAGCGGATCGAGCCGTCGTGGGACGAATCGTCGACCGGGAATCCGGAGCCCGCCGCTCCCGCCGCAACGCAGTGGCAGACGAAGGACAATCCGATCCGCCGCGTCACGCCCGGTCTGCCCGATGTCGTGGACCCGCGCATCGACTGCGTGATCCGCATCGAATCGATCGAAATGCTCGACGCGCCGCGACTGTGGGCCGCGCAGCATCAGGAACTCGAGGGCATCTCGAAGGCGGTGCGCTGGTTCGCGTTCGACGACGCCGACAACGTCTGGCGGATGCTGACGCCTAACACGGCCGGCGCCTTCCACTGGTACTGCGTCGCGATGCAGCTCGTCGACCGCCGCGGCGCGATCGGCGAGAACGACTTCATGCATTTCTCGGGCGGCGTCCAGCGTATCGCCGACCAGTTTTTCGCCGTGCCGGCCGACCTGCCGACGCGGGTCGAAACGCTGCGCAAGGCGACCGACCTCGACGAATTCTGCGCGAGCGTGGATGTGCAGATCGGCATCAACGTCGTCGCGACGCACCAGCCTTTCGCCGGCACGAAAGTGCGCGCGCTCGCCGAAGCGCACGGCATGACGATCGGCGACGACGGCGCGTTCCACGCGCGCGACGAAAACGGCAACACGCTGTATTCATTGAGCAACATGGAGCCCGCGCTGTTCGCGCCCGAAGAGATGCGCCAGCTCCATACCAGCGGTCTGACGCTCGTCATCGACGTCCCGCGCGTCGCGAACGGCGTGCCGGTGTTCGAGCGGATGATGCAACAGGCCACGCAGATCGCGGACGCCCTGCAGGGCACGGTCGTCGACGACAACCGCGCGCCGTTCGGCCCCGACGCCGCCGCGGTGATCCGCTCGCAGATCCAGCACTTCCAGGCGCAGATGGCCGGGCTGGACGTGCCCGCGGGCAGCCCGCTCGCGAAGCGGCTGTTCTCCGTCTGATGGTCGCTTCACCCGCTGACATCGAGCGCGCGGCGCAGCTGCGCCGCGAGCTCGAAGGCCACGACCACGCGTATTACGTTCTGGACGCGCCGACGGTTCCGGACGCGGAATACGATCGCCTGTTCCGCGAACTGGAAGCGCTCGAACGCACGCGCCCCGAACTGCTGAGCTCCGATTCGCCGACGCAGCGTGTCGGCGGAAAAGCGATGCCCGGCCTCGTCCCGGTGCGGCATGCAGTCCCGATGCTGTCGATTCGCACCGAGACCGACACGACCAGCGGCGGCGTGGCCGCGTTCGACACGCGCGTGCGCAACGCGCTGGAACTCGGTCCCGATGGGGCGCCGGTCGAGTATCTCGGTGAATTGAAGTTCGACGGGCTCGCGATCAGCCTGCGCTACGAAAACGGCGTCCTCGTGCGGGCCGCGACCCGTGGCGACGGCGAGACCGGCGAGGATGTCACGCACAACGTCCGCACGATCCGGCAGATCCCGCTGAAGCTGCACGGTAAAGCCCCACCACTGATCGAAGTGCGCGGCGAAATCTACATGCGGCGCGACGCGTTCGAGCAGCTCAATGCGCGCCAGCTCGACGCCGGCGAGAAGGTGTTCGTGAACCCGCGCAACGCCGCGGCCGGCGCGGTGCGCCAGCTCGACCCCCGGATCGCGGCGAAGCGTCCGCTGTCGTTCTTCGCGTACGGGTTCGGCGAAACGGCGGGCTGGGACTTGCCCGCGACGCAGGGCGAAATGCTCGATGCGCTCGCGCGCTTCGGCATTCCGGTGTGCGAACACCGCGTCGTCGCGCTCGGCCCGGGTGCGCTGGTTGCGTTCCACGACCGCATCGCGGATATGCGCGACAGCCTGCCGTACGACATCGACGGCGTCGTCTACAAGGTGAACCGCTTCGACCTGCAGCGCCGCCTCGGCTTCGTTACCCGGGAGCCGCGTTGGGCCGTCGCGCACAAGTACCCGGCGCAGGAAGAAATCACGCAGCTGCTCGATATCTGGATCTCGGTCGGCCGCACCGGTGCGCTGACGCCGATCGCGCGCCTGAAGCCGGTGTTCGTCGGCGGCGTGACGGTGACGAACGCGACGCTCCACAACGAGGACGAGATCGCGCGCAAGGGCGTGCTGATCTGCGATCAGGTCATCGTGCGGCGTGCCGGCGACGTGATTCCCGAAGTGGTCGGCCCGGTCGTCGAGCGGCGCACCGGCGGCGAGCGTCCGTTCGTGATGCCGGGCACGTGTCCGATCTGCGGGTCGCATGCGCAAAAACAGTCGGACGAAGCGGTCACGCGCTGTACCGGCGGCCTCTTCTGCCCGGCGCAGCGCAAGCAGGCGCTGCTGCATTTCGCCGGGCGCCGCGCGATGGACATCGAGGGCCTCGGCGACAAGCTCGTCGACCAGCTCGTCGAAGGCGGCATCGTCCGTACGCCGGCCGACGTCTACAAGCTCGGCCTCGTGAAGCTCGCGAACCTGCCGCGGATGGCGGACAAGTCGGCGGCGAACTTGCTCGCGGCGATCGAGAAGAGCCGCCACACGACGCTCGCGCGCTTCATTTTCGCGCTCGGCATCCGCAACGTCGGTGAGGCGACCGCGAAGGACCTCGCGCGTTATTTCGGCTCGCTCGACACGCTGATGGACGCCGATGTCGAGCGCCTACAGCAGGTACCCGATGTCGGCCCGATCGTCGCGCAGAGCATCGCCGGCTTTTTCGCCGAGGCGCACAACCGCGAAGTCATCGAGCAGTTGCGTGCGGCCGGCGTGACGTGGGAAGAGGGCGCCCCCGCGGTGCCGGCGTCGGGTGCGGCGAGCGGAAAGACCTTCGTGCTCACCGGCACGCTGCCGACCCTGGGCCGCGACGACGCGAAGGAGCTGATCGAATCCCACGGCGGCAAGGTCAGCGGCTCCGTGTCGAAGAAGACCGATTACGTCGTGGCGGGCGCCGATGCCGGCTCGAAGCTCGCGAAGGCCGAGGCGCTCGGGTTGGCGATTCTCGACGAGGACGGCCTGCGGCGCGTCCTCCAAAATGGCGCGTGAAGCGTTCAGCAACGAAGAACTCAGCAAAGCAAGGAGAGGCAGCACATGAAGAAGGTCACGAAGGCGGTGTTCCCCGTCGCGGGCATGGGTACGCGCTTCCTGCCGGCGACGAAGGCGAGCCCGAAGGAGATGCTCCCGATCGTCGACAAGCCGCTGATCCAGTATGCGGTCGAGGAAGCGGTCGCCGCCGGGATCACGGAGATGATCTTCATCACCGGCCGCACGAAGCGCTCGATCGAGGATCATTTCGACAAGGCGTACGAACTCGAGACCGAACTCGAAGCCCGCGGCAAGAAGGAGCTGCTCGCACTCGTGCAGCGCACGGTGCCGAAGGGCGTCAACTGCATCTACATCCGGCAGTCGGAAGCGCTCGGCCTCGGCCACGCGGTGATGTGCGCCGCGCCGGTGGTCGGGGATGAAGCGTTCGCGGTGCTGCTCGCCGACGACCTGCTCGACAACCACGGCGCGGCGCCGATCATGGAGCAGATGGTCGGCGTCTATAACTACAACCGCTGCTCGGTGCTCGGCACGATGAGCGTGCCGCGCGAGGAAACGCGCCAGTACGGCATCGTCAGCACCGAGAACCAGAACGGCGACGTCCAGCGCGTGACCGGCATCGTCGAGAAGCCGAAGCCGGAGGAAGCGCCGACGACGCAGGCGGTCGTCGGCCGCTACATCCTGACGCCGCGCATCTTCGACCACATCCGCGCGTTGAAACCGGGCGCCGGCGGCGAATACCAGCTGACCGACGCGATCGCCGCGCTGCTCAAGGACGAAGCGGTGCTGTCATACCAGTTCAAGGGCGTGCGCTACGACTGCGGCTCGAAACTCGGCTACCTGAAGGCCACCGTCGAGCTGGCGCTGCGCCACCCGGAAGTCGGCGAGGAGTTCTCCGCTTATCTCGCCAGCCGAGGCTAAAGTCCGGCCGGGCCGGGGCCGCAACGGCACCGGCCCCGGAGACAGACGCGAACGCGCGCGGCCGCGCGGATTCGGGGCGGCAGGAATTTCAGAAGCTCGGGGGTCGGCGGCGAGGAGTTCAGGCATTCGCCGACGAATCCACGGTTTTCCTGTCGACGAGGCACAGCAACAAAAAGCGTCCGATGTCGAGTGTGTAGCGGCGGAGGAGACGCTTCGGTTCCAGACGGAGCCGATACAGCCACTCAAGATGCAGGCGCCGCACGAAGGCCGGCGCGCGCGGCTTGTCACCGGCGAGAAAATCGAACAGTGCGCCGACGCCGATCAGCAGTTTCGCGTCGAGACAATCGGCGTGATCGAGAATCCATTGCTCCTGCGCCGGATTGCCGAGCGCGACGAGGACGACCTCGGCGCCGGAGGCATTGATTGCCGCGACGAGCCGGTCCGGGTGTGACGTGCCTTCGAAACCGTCGCAGCTGCCGGCGACCGTCAGCGCGCAGGACGCGCGCAGTGCGTCCGCCGCTCTCGCCGCGACGCCGGGCCGCGCACCGACGAGGAATACCGGACGGTTCGCCCGTGCGAGCAACGCCGGGATGAAATCGGTGCCGTTGAGGTTTTCGACGAAGCGGCGGCGATGGACGAGCCATGCGCCGATGTCGAGCCCGATGCCGTCGTTCGCGATCACGATGTTCCGCCCGGCGACGATGCGCGCGCGCAGCGGCGTGCACTGGACGATGAAATTCGTGTTCGCGAAGAACATCACGACTTGCTCGCCGCGTTGCAGCATGTCGAGGACACGCTGCGAGAGCGCGCCGGCCGTGGTCCGAAGCACCGGGAAGCCGGCGATCGGGAGGGTTTCGGTCTCGCCTGCGACGGCGTTCATGCTTACATCCGCGTGTCGGCGAAGCGGGTCGGATACAGCACCCGGTCGGCGACCTCGGCCCAGGTCGGATGACGGCGCGACGGCCGGCGCGGCGCGTGAAGGGCGGCGACGATCGCGGCAACGATCGAGCTCTCGTCGTTCGACGAGTAGCCGAAGCGCGAGTCGTAGTCACCGACGACCGCCCACGGACAGACCGCCGGCAGGCCGAGGAAATCGTACTGGATCAGTTTCATCGACGTGTCCGCGAGATAGTCCGGCAGCTCGGCCGCGCGATAGGGGGCGATCCCGAACGCGGCGTGCTTGATGTAGCGGACGGTCTCGGCATGCGGCATCTCGTCGTGGACGATGACGTTTTCCGGGTAGTCCGGATGGCGCGGGTGGCCGGAACCGATCACGTGGAAGGTGATCGCGGGAAAATGCCCGGCGGCGCTGATGAAGAAATCGGGATCGAACAGCATCGAGCCGACGGCCACCGCCTGCGTGCCGGAGCCATACGGCGACGGTTCGCCGAGTTCCGCCAACCCGTGGTCGATGCCGTGCGGGATGAAAAAGAGATTGTCGGTGCTCGGAATCTTCGCCGCGAGCGCGCGTGACGGTAGCCGGATGACGTCGATCGACGGCGCGATGCGACGGAAGGTGTGCTTCACGTATTCGGCCGAGTTGATCGTGTCGAGATCGTCGGACGCGATATACACCGTCTTCGCCGCCGGATTGAGCTCGCGCGCGAGTTCAAAGAACACCGGGGCGGTGCCGCTCTCGAACAGGATCACGTCGGCGTCCTCGATCCAGCGCAACAGCACCGGGCTCGCCGCGCGTACGTACCAGCGGAACATCAGCGTCTCGACCGGCCGCAGCAGCGGGCGGCGCGTGTTGAACGGGTGCAGCGGCGTCTTCCACAGGAAGCATTCGACGCCGCGGTGTTGCTCGACGCGGTTCGCCCGCTCGTCGATCGGCAGGCGCGGGTCGGCCGTGTAGCGCGACAAATGGCTGTAACGCAGCGAAAAGAAGCGCGCCGTGCCGCGTTGCGCGAGCTCTTCACAGATGAAGTGGATGTTCGCCTTGCGCGGGGAACGGTAATCGTGCGCGGAGATGACCAGGAAGTTCTGCCCCGGTACGCGCAATTGCGGGTGGTCCATCGGTTCCCCCATGTTCGCTCCTTCAGGCCCGCGCCGTCTCGTTGCCGACCCGCTCGCGCACGTCCTCGCTCGGCGGGTTCGCGTCCCAGAGATCGAACGGGAACGCGCGCAGCAACCGGGTGGCGATCGCATCGACGTCCGGCAGCCCGACCGGTTCGATCGCGAGCGCCTCCTCGATCGACCGCGCAACCGGGTAGTGCGCACGCCCGCTACCCGCGTAGTAGTCGTCGTACTTGAAGCGCGCCTCGGTGCCACCGGCGTCGAGCAGCACCGCCGGAATTCCGTAGGCTTCGGCGAGGATCACGCCGTGCAGCGACGCGGCGACGATCCGCCGCCCGTGCAGCAGCCGGCGGATGAACGCGGCCGGAAACTGGCGCGGACTGCAGAGCCGGTCGCCGTAGCGCAGATAGGGTTCGGGCGGATCGTTGAGGTGCGGCACGACGAGGAAATCGGTCCTCGCGGTGCGCTCGGCGACGAGGGCCGCGGGGAAGAATTGGGGCGCGAGCAGCGCCGGGTCGCCGAACACCGCCGGGCAGTCGATGCCGTGCTTCAACAGGAACGCGCGGGTCAGCGGTCCGCGAACGGCGCGCACGTCCAGCGCGCGGAAGCGATGCGCCTCCGCTGCGATCTTCCCGTTCACGCCCGTTCCCCAGACGGTTTCGCCGTCCCGCGCAAAATGCAGCACCGAGCCAATCGAAAACAGGCGGGTGCGTTTGCTGCGCTTGTCGACGATCTCGCGGTCGGCGAGTCGCAGGATCGCGGCGACGAGGACGCGCGCGAGATAGTCGCCGACGTTCGGCTCGCCGCCTTTCGGTTCCCACCAGTACAGGCAGCGACGCTCCTGCCAGTTCGTCACGAGTCTATTGAGGTCCACCCTGCCGTCCCACCAGCGCGATTAGCGCCCCGTAACTGCGGATCGAAAACATCGCCGCGAACGCGCGCGCTTTCAGCTGCACATTGCGGCGGAAACGGCTCGACACCCATTCGATGCCGAACGCCGTGAAGGTGTAGCTCGCGACCATCGACCATGCGGCGCCGATCGCGCCGTAGCGTGGAATGAGGATCAGGCCGAGCGCGACGCCGGTGACAACGCCGGCGAGATTGCGGATGAATCCGAGGTGTTCGAGACCGTGCAGGCTGTAATAGAGACCGCTGACGTTCGCGAGGAAGAGGCCCGGAATTCCCAGCGCGAGGACTTCGAGAATGCGGGCCGACGCCTCGAACCCGGGACCGAGCACGAAACCGATGATCGGCCCGGCGCCGAGCCCGACGACGCCGGCGAGGCCGAGTGCGATCAGGAAAGTCGCGAAGTAGGTCTGCTCGAGTCCTTCGGCCGCGCGACCCTCGTCCCAGCGGCTCATCGCCGGAAGCAGGACGCCATTGAGGATCACCGGAATCATCAGCAGTTGTTCGAGAAACTTGTACGCGCCCGCGTAAAGGCCGAGCTCGCCGGTGCCGGCGAACGCATGGAGCAGCAACTGGTCGGCGCGCGCGTGCAACTGCAGGATGAGCGCCGAGCCGAAGAGGTAGGACGAACGCCGCAGCACATGCGCCCTGACGGCCGCTCCGCGGGCGGACGCCGTGGCGGCGAGCGCGGGCAGCGCGTGGCGGCGCACGAGGACGCGGCAAGTAAGCCCGAGCAGCATTGCCGGCAGGACGTAGGTCGCGGCGATCGTGGCCACGCCGGCGCCGGCGAGGCAAAGCCCGACCCGCCCGGTCGCGAAAACGATCGCGAGGCCGATCCGGATACGGGCGAGAAGGTCGTTCTGCAGCCGGGCCTCGAAGTGGTAGACGTAGGCTTCGAGCGGTGCGAGCAGCACGACGCCGACGAGCAGGTAGTACTCCGCGGGCGCGTGCAGATACACGATCGCGGTGAGCAGGACAACCGCGAGACCGGCTCCGAGGAAGGCCTTGATCGTCACCGTCGCCGACAGCACGAGGCGGATCGCCCGAGATCGCCCGAGCGCGAGAAACACGCGGCGCAGCCCGAACTCGGTTGCGACCAGCGTCAACGCGAAGTAGACCTGGAACAGCGCCAACTCGCCGAAGCGCTCTGCGCCGAGATAGCGGATCACGTAGACGTTGGACAGGAACACGAGCAGCGTCAGCGCGACGCGTTCGCCGAAAAGCCAGACGAGGTTCTTCATGACCGCGCTTTTCACGGCTGCAGGACTCTCCGGAATACCGCTTCGATGCGGCCGTCGCCGAACTCGGCGTCGATCACGGACTGTCGCTCCGGCACGGACACAGCCGGCGCCCGGTCGGCGGCAATGGCCGCACACAAGCCGGGAATGTCGTCCGCGACATGAATCGCCTCGCCGCCGATCCGCTCCCGGATCCATGAAAGCGCCGGAGAGTCGAGCGCGAACACGGGCGACCCGATCGACAGGCCGTAGAACAGGCTGCCGCTGACGATCATTTCGCGCTCCACATGCGCCAGCACGAGTCCGCGGGAGCGCCGGAGCGCCGCCTGCGCGAACGCGTCCGACACGTAGCCCGCGAGGATGCGGACGTTGCTCCCCGCGAGCGCGCGCAATTCCTCGACGTACCCCGGATCCTCGGTGGCGCCGAAGACGAGGAGATTGCGCGACGCGGGAAAGGCGGCGAGCAGCCTCTCGATCCGCTTGTAGCGCTCGATCCGGCCGAACACCGCGTAACAGTCGCCCGGCAGCCCCGCGAGCAGCCGCTCCTCGTCCGCGGTCAGCGGTGTGCCGTCGATGCGGTAGAGCGGATGCGGCACGTAGTGGCGGCGTGCGCCGAGGTCGTGGCCCGAGTGGACCAGCACGACGTCGAACAGTCGTTCGAGAAGATCGAGCGCGCGCCGCGCCCGTTCGACATCGCGTTCGCGCGTGCCGTGCGGGTAGTGGTTGTGTCTGACGAAGATGACCCGCCGCGCGACGCAGCGTGCCAGCAGCACGCGCGCGAGCACTTTCGCGAACCCGAAAAGCGAGAACGCCCTGTCGCGCTGGCGCACCAGATCGAACTCGACCCAATTCAGAATCGCCGCGTCGAACTCGCGTCGCAGCTGCGCCGGGCGTCGTAGCAGGCTTTTCGGGCGGGGCAGATCGGACACGTTGCCGAACGCGCCGAGAATCTCGATCATCCGCTCGGCGTACTTGTTCGTGGTTCCGCCGTACGGCATGTAGCCGATGCGCAGCCGCCAGCGCACGTTTTCTGCCGCCCCGCAGGGGGTCGCCCGCGAGCTGCGGCCGCTTTCCGGATCGCGCGTGCGCAGCGAACGGGCCGCACCTGTCACCATCATCGGCCCAGGTACTTTGAAACGACGCCCATCTGCGGCGCGTCGACGCCGGCCTTCGGCTGGATGCTCAGCGCGTAATTGCCCCACCAGCGGCCGGCTGCCCAGTAGGTCCAGCCGCGCCAGACGTTGCGATCCGACGACAGCGACAGGAGATGGTCGAGCGTCGCGAGGCAGGGCTCGGTCGCGGGGGTTCCGAACTCGCCGAGAAAGAGCTGCTTGTCGTTGGTCCGCGCCCAGTCCGCGATCAGCGCGAACATGTTGTCGAAGCGGGACGGCGGATGGCATTCGCTGCCGGTCCCCGAGAAATACGTGTCCGCGTACTGGTGAACCTCGATCACGGTGCGCCCGAGCGGATCCGTGAGTCCGGCGAACGCCATCGCATTCGACGTTCCCGAAAAAGTCTTGCTCCACTCGTGCACCCCGCTCCAGCGTCCGCCGGACACCATCAGCAGGTTTTGCACGCCGGCGCTGCGCACATTGAGCACGGTCGCCTGCGCGAGCTCGGCCCATTGCGCGACCAGCAACTCCTTCGGCTCGTTCATCAGCCCGAACGCGACCTGGGCGGCGTCCGGGAAACGGCGTCCCATCCGCGTCCAGAAATCGAAGTACGCGGCGTCGGGCACCTCCGCGGATCCGATCGGCTTTCCGCGGTAGGTCGCATAGTTGTGCGCATCGAGGATTACGCACAGGCCGTGCTGCGACGCGGCCGCGACCGTCTTCGCGATCGCGGACATTTCGGCGGTATCGAGCTCGCCCATCAACGTCCGCTGCGCGCGTTCCCAGCGGAAGGGCAGGCGGATCGCGGTCGCGCCGTTCTGCGCGAAATAGGCGAGATCGTCGGCTGGGGGATACACGTAGTCCTTGTTCATGACCCCCGGCAGTTTCTTCGAATTGAACTCGGCGCCGGCCATGTTGACTCCGACGAGCGGGCCGTCGAGGCACCCGGCCGCGGCCGCACCCGCCGTGGCGAGGCAGCAGGCGAGCACGCCGCTGCGAATCCACCCGACGGTCATTGCCGGTTCTCCAACTCGTCGTACACCTGCAGATAGCGACCCGCGACCCGCTGCCAGTCGTAGCTGTCGGCGAAACGGATCGCCCGCTCGCGGTTCGCCGACCACGTTGCGGCGTCGCCCTGCCGCGACGCGAAAAACCACGCCGACACGGTGTCCTCCGCACCCGCACCGGCGAGCACGCCGAGTCCCGAGCGGACGACGAGCGAACGAAACGGCGGGATGTCGCTCACGACCGGGATCAACCCCGCGCTCAGCGCTTCGATCGCGGCGAGGCCGAACCCCTCGTGGCGCGACAGGCAGACGAAGTAGCTCGCGCGACCGATCAGCTCGGCGAGTTCTGCGTCGCCGGGGTTCGCGACGAGCTCGACCGCGCCGTCGAGTCCGTGCGCTGCGACGATCGCGCGAAGCTCGGCGAGGTCGAGATCGAATTCGCGCCCGGCGACGATCAGGCGCCAGTCGGGTTCGCGCGCACGCAGCCGCCCGAGCAGCTCGATCGCCTGCGGGATTCCCTTGTTCTCGGACCAGCGGCCGAAGTAGATCATCACCGGGGCGGCCCGCGTCGCCGCCCGCCCGCGGAACTTGCGCACGTTGACGCCGTTTTCGATGACTTCCAGCCGCCCGTGCCCGACGATCGCCCCGAACATGCGCCCGTCGTTGTCGCTGGTGGCGATGATGCGGTCGTAGGCGCGGACGCTGCTGCGCGTGACGGTATGGAAGAAGACGCGCTTCAGCTGCTCCGCGTACCGCGTATGGAAAAAGCCGCCGTGCGTCGACGCGATCATCGGACGGCGGTGAAACCAGCGCGTCGCCGCGAGGTAATCGAAGAAGAAATCGACGCCGTGGACATGGATCAGGTCGGTTCCGTCGAGTGCGCCGAGCACCTGCGGGCACAGGGGATAACGGGACGGGCCGCGAAACGACAGGCGGCGCACGGGAACGCCGTCGACTTCCTCGTCGGGCGGCAACGCCCTGTCGTCGTCGCGGAAGACGCGGTCGAGCGTGACGACGGTCGGGGAGTGTCCGGACTCCAACTGGTGGCGTGCGATGTTGCGGACGACGTCCTCCATGCCGCCGACCGACGGGTGGTACTGGCGCACGACGTGGGCAATCCGCATCGGTAGTTACTCCTTGTCAATCGGGCCGCACAGTCACCGTCCCGACCTGCCGCTGTCGCCGTCACGCGGGCGCGCGCACCGCCGACGCCTTGTCTCCCGTAAGCATGCCGAGCAGGAACCACAGCACCGCGGAGGTCTTGAACGCGAACGCCGAATTACCGCTGACGCACAGGATCAGTGCGAGATACAGTGCGACGTACAGATGAAATCGCTGCGCGACCGGAAACTCGCGCGGCAACAGCCAGAACGCCGCCCAGATCAATAGGCACGCGACCACACCGAAGTTCGCGAGCGCGTACGGATAGCCCATGTCGTAGTAGTGCCGTGCGGGCGCCGCGATGCCGAAGATTTCTCCGCCGGCCATCGTCAGCAGCGTCTCGCCGGTCAGCGTGAGCCGCCCGATCACCGAGTCGGTGTACTCGAGACCCATGAACGCGGCGATGCCGATCAGAATCGCGGCGCAGCCGAACGGGAACGCGATGCCGATCGGCTCGGCGCCGCGCACGACGAGCAGTCTCAGCAGCAAGAGCACCGCGATCGACAGGAGACCGAAGCGCGAGTCGCACAGCACGAGTATCACGAGCGCGGCGATGACGAAAAAGGCGCCGCTGCGCCACGCTTCACGCCCTTTCGCGAGTCCCCACGCCGCGCAGATCACCGCGAAATTTCCCAACGAAACCGGTTCGACGAACACCGACGAAACGCGGTGCGGACCCAGAAACGGCAGGATCGTGCGGCCGATGCCCTCGGGTCGCAGCGCACTCGCAACGAGCTTGTCCTGGCGGTAAAGGCCGATGTCCGGGTCGCCGACACCGCGCGCGAGGAAGTACGACTGGATGTCGAACAGCCGCATGAACGCGTCGAGTGCGAGAAACTCGAAAAGCCCGACGCCGAGGACCAGCCACACGGCCGTTTTCAGCACGCGGTCGGCGACCGCCTCGCTCGCGATCGACGCGCCGACGCCGAGGAACACGAGCGGCACGAGCAGATCGCGCACCGGCTTGGGATCGGTCGAATCGCGCAGCAGTCCCAACGCGACCGCGTTGATCAGGAGCAGCACCCCGGCGAGATAGAACCCGAGGGGCAGACGCTTCAGCAGCAGCGGCACGCAGGCTGCGAGCAGCAGGACTTCGGTGAGGATCACCGCGCCGGATCCGCCGACGCCGACCTGCGTGTGGAGCAGGACGAGCCAGATCGGATGACTGATTGCGAGCAGGACCAGCGCCGTGAGATAGGGGCCGGGGTCGGCTGCATCGACCGCGCTGCCGCTCGACGCCCGATCACCGAATCCCTTGCCCGGATAGAGCGCGGTCAGCACGGGGTGCGGCTCCGGCTCGGCGGCGAAGCACGGGCGACGCGGCCCGCGCGCCGCTCATTGTTCATTGACGACTGCTCCGATAATGCGGCTGCCGGCGGATTCGAGCGCCGATTGCAGCGCGCACAGCTCCTTCATCGGTGTGTTGTCCTTGCGCACGACCAGCAGCGTCGCGCCGCTGACCGCCGCGACGATCTGGCTGTCGGCCGCGTTCCCGGCGGCCGTCGTGTCGACGACGATCACTTCGAACAGCTCTTCGAGCGAGCGCAGCCGCATGCCGAAGGTCGAGCGGGCGAGGAGTTCCTGCGGGTTCGGCGGCAGCGGGCCCGCCGGCAGCACGTAGAGATTGCGCAACGCGGCGATCCGCACGATCGCTTCGCTGCCGACGCGGCCCGCGAGCACGCTCGACAGGCCGTAGCGGTTGTCGACGTGGAACAGCGCGTGCTGCGACGGGTTGCGCAGGTCGGCATCGATCAGCAGCGTGCGCGCACCGGTCTGGGCGAAGACAACCGCGAGGTTCGCGGCAACGAAGCTGCGGCCCTCGCCGCGACTCACGCCCGCAATCGCCAGCGCCTTGGCGCCGACCCGTGTGTTGCTCCAGCGCAACGTCACCTGGCTGCGCAGCAGCCGGAGATGCTCCGCGAGCGCGCCGAACGGCTGGTACGCGGCGACGACCGCGGGGGCGACGATGCCGCTGCGCGCCGGGACGTACGGGTAGTCGTACTGCCGCGCGAGCGCGAAATCGATGTCGCCCTGCGAAACCAGCCCCAATTGCACCGCGGCGGCGCCGAACGGAACGCCGCTGGCCTTCTGTTCGCGCGCGACGACCTGCGCGTCGGCGGCCGTCAGGCGTCCGGTTTCGACGAGGATCGCGCCGATCGACTGCTCCTCGTTGCCGGGCAGCATACCAATCAAGTCGTGTTGTATCGCATCCATCGCAACTCCCGTATCAGTTCGGGGACAAGGCCGCAGCGCTCAGCGCGTCGGCGGTGCAAGACGTGTTCCCGGCAGCGCGCCGAGGACGGGGATGCCGAGGACTTCGACGATGTCGGATTCGGAGCGGACCCGCCGGCGCGCCATTTCGAGCGCGAGCGCGACGCCGATGCCGACGAGCAGCCCGAGCAGCGCCGACATCGCGACGATCACGAAGCGGCGGGGCGCCGACGGTTCGAGCGGCGCCGTGGCGGCCGAGAGCACGAAAACGTTGGTCTGTTGCGCCTGGCTCTCGAGATTGGTTTCGGCGAAACGGCCCGTCACGAGGTCGTAGGCCTGCTGCGCGGTCTGCACCTCCTGCTCGAGGCCCGCCATCTCGTCGCGCCGGGCCTTCAGTTCGAGCACTTTCGCCTTTTGCCGGTCGACCGCCGCGCGCATGTCCTCCTCGCGCGCGACGTTGACGCGGTCGGCGGTTTCGAGCGAGCCGACGATGCGCGCGGTTTCCACGTTCAACCTGCGCTGCAGCGAATCGATCTCCCGCCCGGTCCTGACGATTTCCGGATGGTTTCGGCCGAGTCGCGCCATCGCCTGCTCGCGCTGCGCTTCGAGCCGCGCGATCTCGCTCTTCAGGCCGCCGAGAAGCGGGCTCTGGATGACCTCCGGCAAGGTCTGCGCGTTGGCCGACTGGCCGCTGCGGGAGCGGGTCGCGTTGCGCTCGGCCTGCACCGTCACGAGCTGGCGCGACAGCTCGTCGAGCCGGGCCGTTTCGACGTCGAGTCGCTCGTCGGCCGCAACGATGCCGTGCTGACGCTGGTACTCCGACACCTTGTGGCGCGCGGCGTCGAGCTTGTCGCGCATGCCCCGGTTGCGCGCGTCGAACCACTGCGCGTACTGCCGCGCGGGCTCGACCTTCATTTCGAGGTTGGTGACGATGTAGGCGTTCGCGACCGCGTTCGCGATCCGCGCACATTGTTCGGCGACCGCGCAATCGTAGGAGATCGTCACGACGTTGCTGTCGTGTGCCGGATCGACTTCGAGGCCGCTTTCGAGCCGGTTCGCCAGCCAGACCGGAAACGCGACCTGCTCGCCGCTGTCGGAGCGCCACTTCTCGCGCAGCGCGGCGTCGCCCGCGATCGACGGATCGTTCGCGGCGCGCTCGAGCACGCGGCGACTCGTGATCACGTCGACCTGCGTCGCCATGTAGCTGTTGAGCATCTGCGGCGGCAGCAGTCCGCCGAGCAGGGCGTTCGCCGACTTCGCGTCGATGACGAGTGCCGTGCTCGCGGTATAGCTGCGTGGGATGACGAGGGCGGCAAGGACACCCAGCGCAGCGATCGCGACGAACAGCGCGAGGATCAGCCGCACGCGGGCGCGCAGGATGCGGAAAACTTGCTGGATCGTCATCGGCTGCTCCTCAGAAAAGGCTTTGCTTCACGTAGATGACGTCGTCCGCCTTCAGGGTTTCGTTGCGATCGAGCGCGAGGACCTCGACGGCGCCGGAGCCGTTGCGGCGGTGGACCTGCATGCCACGCTCGGTGCCGCGGTTCGTCAGTCCGCCGCCCGTCGCGAGGCCCTGCATCAGCGTCATCCCCCGTTCGACGCGGTAGGCGCCGGGTTTCTGCACCTCGCCGTAGACGTAGAAGATCGGTGCGCGGTCGATGAAGAGGATGTCGCCGCCGGAGAGCTCGACGTTCGCGTCCGGCGCGCGGGCGAAGAGTTCGCTCAGCGGGATTTCCTGCCGGATCGGTTCGCCGTTGCGCACGCCGGTCAGAACCAGCATGTCGGCCCCGTCGGGAGCCACGCCGCCCGCCATTGCGAGGAGGTCGGCGACGCGCATGTTCGCGGTTTCGAGCGGGTAACGGCCGGCCCGATTGACGCGACCGAGGACCGAAACCTGATTGCCGCGGATTTCCATCGGAAAGATCAGCACCTGCGGGTCGAGGACGTAGCCCCCGTCCTTGAGCCCCTTGGCGATCAGTTTTTCCGCCACCGACAGGCTCTTGCCGCCGACCGCCGCGCCGCCAACGAGCGGGAAAGTGATCTGGCCCGACTCCGACACCCGCGCCTCGGTCGTCAGATCGGGGTTTTCGAACACGGTGATGCGGATCACATCGCCCGGCGCGAGCAGGTATTCCCCCTGTGCCGCGACAGGGCCGGTTGCCGCGAAGGCGGCCGCGCAGACGGCGATCGTTACGCCCGGATGCTTCATTTTTCTCTCCTCCGTCTCGTGGTTCGGGTTCATCCGCCCGGGGCCTTCACGCTCGCAGGCGGACCGCCGGTGAATTGGCGGACGAGCGGCGGGTCGGGGCCCGGGACCAGCGCCTGCATCGCGCCGCGCGGCGCGCCCTCGGGAATCGAAATCGCCGCCAGGGCGCTCAGGCGGCGGACTTCCGCCTCCACTGCGGCGACGCGCATCTCCCGCCACAGCCGCTGCTCGATGCTCGGCCACGCGGCCCTTTCGTCGATCGGCGCGGCGAGCGTGCGCAGGAGTTGGATCACGCGCAGGCCGGCGCTCGTGTCGACCAACCCGACTTCGCCTTTTTTCAGCCCGTCCAGTTGCGCCAGGACGTTCGCGTCGAGTTCGTCGGAACCGTGTTCGAGGTCGGTCCTGACGAAGCCGATGTTCTCCCGCCGCAGCCAGTCGGTCAGCGCTTCGAGCGATTCGGCCGCAGCGACGCGCCGCCGCAACTCCGCGTGCCGAGCGGGGGGCGCCGAAACATCGACTTGGCGCAAGGTGAAGATCCGTCGGCGCGCGAACATGTCGGGGTTATCGCGGTAGTACGCGCTCATCTGGTCGGCGTTCGGGCGCTTCACGCCGTCGATCACGATCTCGATATAGCTGCGCGCGAGAATTTCGCGGCGCGCGGCGCTCACCACGGACTTCTCGACGACCGCGCTGCCCGGCGTCCCGCGCAGGAACTGCTGCGCAAGCAGTTCCTCGATCACGAGCTTTTCGATCAGGCGTTGGCGGGCGCTCGGGTCGTGCGTCGCGACGCCCTTGTATTGCAGCGCGAGATCGACTTCCTCGGCGAGGATCTTCTCGCCGTTCACGCGCGCCGCGACCTTGTCCTGCTCGAGCGGCGAACATGCCGCGAGGGTCGCGACGACAACCAGATGGCCGGCCCGACGCCGCCACTTCGCGGCCTTCACAACCTTCACGACCGCCGCGCCCCGGCGGCGAACACGATCGCCGACGCCGCCATTCGACACCTCAATGCCCGGCGAGACGCCGTCTCGCAACCAAGGCGACGATCGCGAGCGCAGCGGCGAACTGGGCTGCCGGCCCGGGAGCAGGCGTGCGCCCGCGGGGTGCCGTGAGCCGGATCTCTTCGAGCACACTCGTCACTTCGGAGGCCGTGAATCCGACCGGGTCGCTCTGGCGCTCCGTCACCGCGAACCGAAAAACCGGCCCCGGTTTCAGCCGGCCGAAGGTGTCGTCGAGAACCGCTCCCTCGAACGGGGACGCCAGAAATTCCGGTTGGGGTGACGGTGCGGAGGTTTCCGAAACGAGCATCGGGCGGCCGTCCGGGGCGTTCAACTCGACCATGTCGAGCGCGTGTGCACAGAGCGGGAGTACACCTGCTCCGATCAGCATCGGGAGAAGCGAACAAGGCTTTACCATCTGGGCTACCTCACTGGATCAGAGTAGATTGATGCAATGCAGATCACCTACATCGAGATCGTGAAAAAAAGTAAGACGCGTAAAAATCAATAACCTGCGCGTACCCGATGGAATCGCTTCCGGCATGCTCCTGCTGCACTGCAGCAGGAGCCGTTCAACGAAATGTCATTCAGTTACGGGAACGGGGATTGCTGATTTCAGGAGCGCGAAAACGCCATCGTCACGGTCGCGCGAAAGCGATGCAGCAGCGGGCCCACCGCGCGTGGCGCGCCGCGGCGGCTGCCCGCGAAGCGCGCCAAGATCAGCCGCCGCAGCGGAAATCCGACGGTGAATCCATCTGCATGAGGGGGAGGGGACGCGGACAACAGAACGCCCCCGGTCGGGCGCTCGAATGTCGCACGCCACGACTTTTCGGATGGTCCCGGCGCGGTCGCTCGCGCTGGTAGCGTCGGCCGAAGGCCCTGCCGGCGAACGAGTAGGGCGGGGACAGTCGCAGCGGCGCTTCCCGCGCCGTACCTAGAATTCCAGTTTCAGATCCACGCCGTAGACGTTTGCGTCGTAATCGAAGCCGGAGGCGTCGTCCGCGTCATGCTTCGTCCGTACCGCGGACGCGCTCAGCGTGACGGTGTCGAGCGGACGGTAGTCGACGATCAGGCCGTAGGTGCGCAGCCGGTCCTCGCCGAGCGACGACAGGGTGGTATCGCCATGGTCGCGACGAAGGCGGTCGGCGCGCGCGATCAGCGTGACCTTGGACGTCGCTGCCCAGGCGGCTTCCACACCGATCCCCCGGGTCAGCACGTAGTTGTCGAGCACCTCGTACTCCGAGCCGATCTCCCGGCGGGCGACGACTTGGAACCCGAGTTTTCCGGTCGGCTGCCAGTCGAACACGACGCGCCCACTCGGCCCCGAGAAGTCGAGGCTGCTGATCGTCGAATATTCCCGGTCCGTGTAGCCGATGTAACCGGACAGCTTGCTGATGCCTGACAGTACCCAGTCGCCCCGCAGCCGAAGGTCCCGCTGGGTGTATTCGGGATCGCGTGTCGCCGTCGCCGTGCGATTCGGGTATTCGCCATCGGCCTGCCGAAGAACGAGAGAAAGGCGGCTCCCGGACTTGGGGCGGAAGCCGACGCCGGCCTCGAACGCGGTCTCGTCGTATTCGGACGACGCGGAACGGTCGTCGGAGTACCGGCTGCGCGTGCTTTCCACACCTGCGAGGACGGACCAGTCCGGGTGCAGCCAGTAGTCGGCGTTGAAGACCGCGCGCTGCAGCGTGTTGATGCTGAGCACCCGGCGGTCCACGTCGTCGAAGCTTCGCGGCGCCTCCCGCTGCAGCAATGCCGCGGTCCCCGTCCATTGCTTGCCGGTCGCCCAGTCCCAGCGCGCGAGGCCGCTCCTCGTCGTGCTGTCGAGTTCGTCGTGTTCGTCATAACTGCGGCGCACAACGTCAAACGATGCGACCAGCCGCTGCAGGCTGTATATGTGTTCGAAAGTGAGGCCGAGCGCGCTGCGGCTGATGCGGTCGCTCTTCGACCCCCCATCGGGCGGACGCTCACCGTCCGGCAGGCGGAACACGTTGTCGTCCCAGCGAACGGACTGCGAAAGGCGGACGCCGAAGCCTTCCTCCCGCTCGGTCTGCAGCTCCGCCCCCACCGCCGGCAGCGAACCGAGCGCGAGCGCGAGGGTCAGCAATGACACGAGAGGGCGCTGCGCGGTTTCCGGTGCTACGGACAACGCCGTGCCAGGTGCGAGAGTGCCGACAATCGCTGTTACATCTGCCATGAACTCGGGCCTCCCTCTGTTCGCGAGCGTGCTATGAATAGGTCACTCACTGCGCCCCGACCCGCCGACGCTAATTATTCTGTCGCAGGAGTTCCCCGTGCCGAATTCGACGATTCTGCCTTCTACCCACGTACCGATTCACGCAGCAGCGACCAACAACGGTTTCTTCTACGGCAGCTTTTCGATGGCAAGCATAGTCGAATCGGTGCTGGACCCGGTCGTTGCCATCGGAATGCTTTTTGCTGCTGCCCATTCGTTTCGCGTAGTCGCCGACGGCCACTACGTGATCCTCGCGCTGCTGACCTTCTCGCTGACCTTTCCGGGCGACAGCCATCTCCGCGAAGATGTCACGACGATGATGCGCAGGACAATATTGAACTGGACGCTGATCGCGTTCGCATTGCTCGCGGTCGGCTATGTAACAGGCTACGTCCATTACTTCTCCGCACCGGTGCTGCTGGTCTGGCTTGCGGGAACGCCGGTCGCGCTCGTCGCCGCGCATGCGATTTCCCGCTTCGCGCTGCCGCATCTGATGTCGATGTCGGCCACGCAGCGCCGGGCGGTGATCGTCGGCGGAAACGATGTCGCCGCGCAACTTGCCCGACGGATCGACGAGAACTCCTTCCTCGGCGTCCGGCTGCTCGGCTTCTTCGATGACCGCGCGCCTGAACGCGTGGCAAGCGCGGTCGCCGACGAAGTGTCGGGCGAGCGACTCGGTGCGCTGCGCGATCTCGGCGGGTACGCGAAAAGGGAGCCGGTCGATCACATCTACATCGCGCTGCCGATGGTCAACCAACCGCGGATCCTGCAGATCCTCGACGACCTGAAGGACACGACGGCGTCGATCTATTTCGTGCCGGACATGTTCGTCACCGACCTGATCCAGGGCCGCGTCGACCAAGTCGCTGGGGTGCCGGTCGTCGCGGTGTGCGAGACGCCGTTTACCGGTGTGAACAGTCTGATCAAGCGCCTCTCCGACATCATCCTCGCCACCGCGATCCTCGTTATGATCGCCCCGGTAATGTTGATCGTCGCGCTCGGCGTGAAGCTGAGTTCGCCGGGGCCGGTGATCTTCAAGCAGAATCGCTACGGCCTCGACGGGCGACGGATCCTGGTCTACAAGTTCCGCTCGATGACCGTGTGCGAGGACGGGGCGCAGGTCGTACAAGTGACCCGTGCAGACGCGCGCGTCACGCGGTTCGGCGCGTTCCTTCGCCGCACCTCGCTCGACGAGTTGCCGCAATTCCTCAATGTGCTGCAGGGGCGCATGAGCGTCGTCGGCCCGCGGCCGCACGCGATCGCGCACAACGAGACCTATCGCCAGCTCATCAAGGGTTACATGGTCCGGCACAAGGTCAAGCCGGGAATCACCGGCTGGGCGCAGGTGAACGGCTGCCGCGGGGAGACCGAAACCATCGAGAAGATGGCGCGCCGGATCGAATACGACCTCGACTACTTGCGTAACTGGTCGCTCGCGCTCGACCTCAGGATCATCCTGGCGACGATCCGCCTCGTCGCGCGGGATGCGCAGGCGTATTGAGAGGACTTCGAAAAACGGTCGGGTTGCGAAAAATCGGACGTCGAAAAACAAAAAGGGCGCCCACGAATGGACGCCCCTTTTCGTTGAAGCGGTCCGCGGTCAGGCGTTCTCGGCCTTCGCGGCGCGCTTGCGCTCGTTCTCGGTGAGGTGGCGCTTGCGCAGGCGAATCGACTTCGGCGTGATCTCGACGAGCTCGTCGTCGGCGATGAATTCGATCGCGGATTCCAGCGTCAGCGCGATCGGCGGGATCAGGCGCACCGCTTCGTCGGTGCCCGAGGCACGAACGTTCGTCAGCTGCTTGCCCTTGATCGGGTTGACAACGAGGTCGTTGTCGCGCGAGTGGATGCCGATGATCATGCCTTCGTACACCGGGTCGTTGTGCGTGACGAACATCCGGCCGCGGTCCTGCAGCTTCCACAGCGCGTACGCGACAGCTTGGCCATCGTCCTGCGAGATCAGCACGCCGTTGCGCCGCTCGCTCATCGCGCCGGCCATCGGGCCGTAGTCGTCGAACACGTGGCTCGCAAGGCCGGTGCCGCGCGTGAGGGTCAAAAATTCGCCCTGGAAGCCGATCAGGCCGCGCGCCGGGATGCGGTATTCGAGCCGCGTGCGGCCCTTGCCGTCGGATTGCATGTCCTGCAATTCGCCCCGGCGGCGGCCGAGCTCTTCCATCACGCCGCCCTGGTGCTCTTCCTCGACGTCGACGGTCAGCATTTCGTATGGCTCGCACTTGACGCCCTCGATGTCGCGGAACACGACACGCGGCCGACCGACGGCGAGTTCGAAGCCTTCGCGGCGCATGTTTTCGAGCAGGATCGTCAGGTGCAGTTCGCCACGGCCGGAGACGAGGAACACGTCCGAGTCGTTGGTGTATTCGACGCGCAGCGCAACGTTCTTCAGCAGTTCCTTCTCGAGGCGCTCGCGGATCTGACGGCTGGTCACGAACTTCCCTTCGCGGCCGGCGAGGGGCGAGGAGTTGACCATGAAGTTCATCGTCAGCGTCGGTTCATCGACGGCGATCGGCTTCATGCCTTCGGGACTGTCCGGGTGGCAGATCGTGACACCGATGTTGACCTGGTCGATACCCGAAACGAGGACGATGTCGCCGGCTTCCGCGTAGTCGGCCTGGCTGCGCTCGAGGCCCTTGAAGGTCAGGATCTGGCCGATCTTGGCCTTGCCGCGGTTCTCGTCGCCGTACATCACGACGACTTCCTGGTTCGGGCGGATGCTGCCGCGCTTGATGCGGCCGATGCCGAGCTGGCCGATGTAGGTCGAGTAGTCCAGCGAGCAGACCTGCAGTTGCAGCGGGCCCCCGGCGTCGACCTCGGGCTGGGGAACGTGCTCCAGGATCGCCTCGTACAGCGGCTTCATGTCGGTACCGGGCTTGCTCGCGTCGAGCATCGCGAAACCGTTCAGCGCGGACGCGTAGACGACCGGGAAGTCGAGCTGCTCGTCGGTCGCGCCGAGCTTGTCGAAGAGATCGAACGTATGGTTGATGACCCAGTCGGGACGCGCGCCCGGGCGGTCGATCTTGTTGATGACGACGATCGGCTTCAGGCCCAGCGCGAGCGCCTTGCGCGTGACGAAGCGCGTCTGCGGCATCGGTCCTTCGACCGCGTCGACGAGCAGCAGCACGCCGTCGACCATCGACAGCACGCGCTCGACTTCACCGCCGAAGTCGGCGTGGCCCGGCGTGTCGATGATGTTGATGTGGGTGTCGCCGTACTCGACCGCGCAGTTCTTCGCGAGGATCGTGATGCCGCGCTCCTTCTCCAGGTCATTAGAGTCCATCACCCGTTCGGAGACCTGCTGGTTCTCGCGGAAGGTGCCGGATTGACGCAGGAGTTGGTCGACGAGGGTCGTCTTCCCGTGGTCGACGTGCGCGATGATGGCGATGTTGCGGATGGAGCGGGACATGTGGGTCCAGAAGTCTTTGAAAAGTTTTTGATTTTAGCACGCGGATGCCGCATCGCAGCAGGCGCTTTTCGGTAAATTAGCTGCGCCCGATCGCCCGAATCGGGCGGCGACTGGCGCGATCGGGACGTTTTCGACGCATGCTAGAATCGCCGCCGCTTTTCATCAGGAGACAGGCTTCATGCTCGCAATCATCGGCGGCAGCGGACTCACGCAGCTTTCGACGCTCGAAATCACCCGTCGCGAAGTCGTGCGAACCCCGTACGGCGAGCCGTCGGGCGCCGTCACGTTCGGCAGGCTGGCCGATCGCGAGGTCGCGTTCCTCGCCCGCCACGGTTACGGGCACACGATTCCGCCCCATCAGGTCAATTACCGCGCGAACCTCTGGGCGCTGAAGCACGTCAAGGCCACGGCCGTCGTTTCGGTCGCATCGGTCGGCGGCATCCGTGCGGATTTCGCTCCCGGCACGCTCGTCGCGCCAACGCAGATCATCGACTACACCTGGGGTCGCAAGAGCACGTACTTCGAGGGCGGCGAAGAGGCCGTCCGCCACATCGATTTCACCCACCCGTACGACGAACCCCTGCGCCAGCGCATTCTCTCGGCGGCCGCAGCGGCGGGCGAAGCGATCTTCGACGGCGGGGTCTACGCGGCGACGCAAGGCCCGCGCCTCGAAACCGCGGCCGAGATCAACCGCATGGAAGGCGACGGCGCCGACCTTGTCGGGATGACCGGGATGCCCGAAGCCGCGCTCGCCCGCGAACTCGGCCTGCCTTACGCGGCGATCAACGTCGTCGCCAATTACGCGGCCGGTCGCGCATCGAGCGAAACCGGCATCCAGTTCGACAATATCGAAGCGGTGCTGCACGAGGCGATGGTCCGCGTGCGCCGCGTACTTGAGGAAGTCTGCAAGGGGTGACCGCCGCCCGCGGCGGCTAGCAATCGCCGGGCAACGAGCGGGTTCAGCGGCAACCGGCGCGAGGCGGCCGAACCGGACCGGACAGCGCTTCGCACCGTGAGAGCGCATCTCGAACCGCCCGGCTCACCAGTAAAAACTCAGCGACCGCTGGCCTGTCCCGGCGACATTCGCATGGCGCGTTTGCTCGCGTCCGTTCGCGGTCGCGGAGATGCGGTATCCGCCGGGAGGCAGCTTCGCGAGCACAAGCGGCCCCTCGGAGTCGAGTTCGAGCACTTTCCGCCCGTCGCGCCGTGTGATCACGATCTTCACACCCGACAGGTAATCACCCGATTTTTCGGCGAAAGTCAGCTTGAGATTGAAGTCGCGGGCGATCCCGCGGAGCGCCGCGCGCTCGTCTTCGCCGACCCCGCCGGTCACGTAGCGTACCCCCTCGAATTCCCGCACGGCCGGAGCCGGAACGTCGGTTGACGGGGGCATGGCGGATTGCGCGAACGCCGTACCGTCCGAAATCAGCGCCGCGACGGCCACGAGGCCGGCCACGAGGACGTGCCTTTTCATGACGTGGTCCCTCTATTTGTTGCGGCGTTCGTAGGTTCCGACGAGTTGCGCCTCGGCGAGGACGTGCCCCTTCATCGCCGCTTCGAGCACTGCCTTCGTCGGCTCGCCAAGGTCGGGTAGAACGGCATCGAGCGCATACAGTTTGTGGAAGTAACGATGCCGGCCGATCGGCGGGCAGGGGCCGCCGTAACCAGTGCGATCCCAGTCGTTCTTGCCTTGCCGCGTCCCGGGCGGCAGCTCGGTGTCGCTGATCGCGGCGAGCAGGCCGGGTGAGGCCGGGGACAGGTTGTACAGCACCCAATGCACCCAGGTCCGCTGCGGCGCCGCCGGATCGGGGGCGTCCGGGTCGTCGACGATCAGCGCGAGGCTGCGCGTTCCGGCCGGCAGGCCGGTCCAGCCGAGCGGCGGCGACACGTCGCGGTCGTCGCATGTGTAAGCAGCAGGGATCGGGCCGTTGTCGCCGAATGCTTCGGAAATCAGCTTGAAAGCCATGTCGTGCTCTCCTGTGTATCCGGCGGCGGGGCAAAAATGCCGCCTCCCGCTGGTTCGGGCCCCGGCGTCCGGGTGTCGTCTTGACCACGCGGGATCGCTCGCGTTCGCCGGGCGAGGAAAACAGGCTGCTGAGCGTCTTTCCGGTGCTCGCTGTCTACACTGGAGATTTCACGGACGACGGCAGACCGGAGAGAGCGATCATGAGTACGGCGACGAAGAACGGGCGGCTTTCAGCTACGACGGCAGCGAATCCCCAACCGGCCCCGGTGCGGCGACGTGACGGATCGCCGGCAAGCCCCACGACCCGCAAGACCGGCGGCAACTCCGACCGGCGCTTCAACGCGGATGCCGGTCACCTACACGGTATGCCAGCGACCCGCCCTCGCGCCGGAACGACCGACACCGAAATCCGCTTCGCGGTCGGCGAGTGCTCGCTCGGCGCCGTTCTCGTCGCGCAGAGCGAGCGGGGCATCTGCGCGATTCTCATCGGCGACGACCCGGACGCGCTGACCCGCGACCTCCAGGACCGCTTTCCGCGCGCGCAGCTCATTCGCGGCGGCGCGGGATTCGAACAGACCGTCGCCCGCATCGTCGCCTTCGTGGAAGCGCCGCACCTCGGTCTCGACCTGCCGCTCGATCTGCGGGGTACCGCGTTCCAGCAGCGGGTGTGGCAGGCGTTGCGTGACGTTCCGATCGGCCAGGCCGCGAGCTACAGCGAACTCGCCCGCCGCATCGGCGCCCCGACGGCGATTCGCGCGGTCGGTAGCGCCTGCGCCGCGAACGCGATCGCCGTCGCGATTCCCTGTCATCGCGCAGTGCGCAGCGATGGCGGCCTGTCCGGCTACCGCTGGGGCGTCGAGCGCAAGCGGGCGCTGCTCGAGCGCGAAGGGAAGAGATGAGCCAGCGATGAGCGAGGGCGGGGCGCCGCTCGACAAAGGCCCGGAGTCCCATTGGCGACCGATCGCTCCGGCCTGCCCACCGTCTCCGGGCAAGTCGGGATAATGCGGAGCATGTCCACCGCTACCGATACGCCTTTCTCGCTGACGCACCCGGTCGAATTGCCGGCCGATTTCAGCCCCGATGCGATCCTCGCGTTTCACGGTCGCGACGCCTCCGGTGTAGCGGAGCGGGTCGACGCCGGGATCTTGCAGAAGGGCCTCGCGTGGGAGGGAAGGGCGGCGTGCCTGACGATCCGCTTCCACTCCGACCATGCCGAAGCGCGCCTCGCGATCGATGGCGAGCCTGTCGACGATCCGCGGGAGACGTTCGACCGGATGCTGCGGCGGATGCTCGGGCTCACGCAACCGGTCGCGGATTTCGAGCGCGCCTATCGCTCGCATCCCGAAATCGGGCGGCTCATCGCGGCCCGGCCTTGGCTGCGCGTTCCGGTCTCGCCGACCCCGTTCGAGGCGCTGACCTGGGCGATCACCGGCCAACAGATCACCGTGAAAGCCGCGCTTTCCCTGCGGCGAAAGATGATCCAGGCAGCCGGGCTGACGCATTCGGAAGGTCTCGTGTGCTACCCGGACGCCATGCGCCTCGGAGCCCTCGGCGAAGCCGATTTCCGCGCCGCCGGCTTCTCCCGGACCAAGGCGCTGACCCTGATCGGACTCGGCACGGCAGTCAGGAGCGGCGAGATCCCGTTGGACGCCTGGGTCGATGATCTGGCGGTCGACGAAATCCGCAAGCGGTTGCTGAACGTACGCGGCATCGGGCCCTGGACGATCGACTACACGCTGCTGCGCGGCTTCGGCTGGCTCGACGGATCGCTGCACGGGGACGTCGCGGTCCGCCGCAACCTGCAGCTGCTGCTCGGCGCACCGGAAAAGATTACCGAAGACAACGCGAAGCGCTGGCTCGCACAATTTTCGCCTTGGCGCGCGCTCATCGGGGCGCACCTGTGGGCGCTGAAGTCTTCGGATATTTATTGAAGCGCACGGCGGCTTCCGGCGCGATCATCAGGGTCGCGAGGGGGAAAAACGAAAGCGCGATAATCGGTATTATGTAAACGTAGATAATGAAGAGGTCGACGACTCCGGTGTTGAAACTCCGGCTGACGCGTACGCCGGACACCCACGTTGGCCGCGAAACGCCTTCTCCCCCCGTCAGCGACCGTCGGAACGATTGCGTGCGAAGACCGATGGCGGGATCAGGACGACTTGGTCGAGTCGTCGGACCGTGTCCTTGCGAGTCGACGTCATCGTGAGGCTGCCCGAGACGATGCCGTAGAAGCAGCGCCCGTCGGCGTCGAGAGCCGGGCTGCCGGAAAAACCGTTCTCGACGGTGCCGGGAATCACGGGTTGCCTGCCTCCGCGAAGCATCGAGAACGCGCGGTCGTCGATTTCAAGTTTGTATAGAGGGTCGCTGCTCGGCGCGAAGAATTCCAGCTTGCTCAGGCGCGTGACGCTTACCTGATCACCCGGTTTTGGCTCCCTGCACGCCGGAAGCGGCAAAAGCCCGCCGGGCTCGGCGACACGGAGGGTCGCGGCGTCGGACTCGGGAACCAGCGACTCGATCGCCGCGTCGAGGTGAATCGTGTAGTAACTGTTACCGTCAGCTGCGATGAGGGTCACGCGCGCGTCGGGTGCGGCGTCGGCGAAAATGTGGGCGACGGTCAGGACGCGGCCCTCGCCGACGTAGACGCCCATGCCTTCGCTGACGTCGTCGGACGAGCGCTCGTATCTCACTCCTACGATCGATCGGGCCGTGACGTCGAAGTCTTCGGCTGCGACCGGTCCGCCGGCAAGCGTGATGAATCCCGCCGCCGCGAAGGTTGCAGTGGATCCGGTAAGCGTTCGACTCTGACGTTTCATCGCTCCCTCCAGGATGGATGGTCCGCCGCGCCGAAGATTCGGCCGCCCTGTTTGCCGCCCCAGTCCGGGTTCTCTGCGGTGGTTCGATCGTGACATCGACGCGTGCGCGAGGTTCGCTCTGAACTGATGCAGCGGGCCCGTCCGCGGCGCAGACGGGGGCGATCACGAAGCCCCGGCAGTGTCTCCCGGAGCGGCATGCCGTCCTGCTCCTCCCGCCCCGATCGCTGAATCTTCCGCGCGAGACCGAGAGTCGGCTTCGCACGTCGTTGTCCTCTTCGACGTGCGACACGCGTTCTCCGCGCGCAGATTGAGGTACAGGCCGAGCGTGATCGCCGTCGCACCGCTCCATACTTGCGGCGGCAGCGCTTCGTCATTGAGCAGGTGGCCGAGGAAAAGCGCGAGCAGCGGCGTAAACACCGTGATCATCGCGAGCGATCCGGCCGACAAATGCTTCATCAGATAGTAGTAGAGCGCGAAGCCGAGCACCGAGCCGAACACGCCGAGGTAGACGATCGCGAGCGAACTGCGCAGCGAGAGCGCCGTCGGCCACGGGGCGTCGCCGAGGAGCCACGCGAGACCGAAGAGCGGTAGCGACACGAGCATGATTCCCGCGGTGATCGCGAGCGGCGGCGTGTTTCCGTTCACCCGCTTCATGCCGACGAGGCCGGCCGCGTTGATCAGCACCGCCAGCAGTACGACGGCTAGTCCTGCCCCCGCCTTCGCCCCGCCGAGGTCGCCGCCCGCGCCGAAGACGATCACGAGACCGCCGAGCGCGAGCGCCATGCCGGCGAGCTTCGCCGGCGTCAGCGCGTGCTCACCGAGCCAGAGCGCGGCGAGCACGCTGGTGACGAACGGCGACAGGCCGAACACCACCGAGATCAGCCCGGAGTGGATGAACTGCGCGCCCCAGTAGACGCACAGCAGCGTGCCGAATAAGCCGGTCCCTCCGACGATGTACGCCGGCCAGGCTGCCCGCGTCAGCGGAAAGCCGACGCGAGTGACGAGCAGCAGCCCCACCGCGCAGACGACGGCGACGACCGTGCGGGCGAACAGCGCGAAGGCCATCCCGCCGCCGTCGAGGCTCCAGTTGATCGCGAGCGGCGTCGTCGACCACAGCAGCGCGACCGCGAGATACGCGGCCGGTATGGCGCCGGTCGCGCTGGCGGCGGGACGCGCCATCGTCAGAGATCGAGAACCAGCAACCGGCTCTTCGCCCGCGAGCAGCACGGCAGGAACTGGTCGTTCGCGGCCTTTTCCTCGTCGGTGAAGTAGTTGTCGCGGTGATCGGGTTCGCCGTCGAGCACGCGTGTCAGGCAGGTGCCGCAGATGCCCTGCTCGCAGGACACTTCGACCTCGACGCCGGCGTCGCGCAGCGCGGCGACGACGGTCTTCGCCGCCGGCACGTTAACGATGCGCCCGCTGCTCGCGAGCTTGACGTCGAACGCCTGGTCGCACGAGGTATCGACCTTCTGCCCCGCGAAGTACTCGAAGTGGATCCGGTCGGCATCCCAGCCGCGCCCCTGCGCGCCCTTCGTCACAAACTCGATGAAGCCGCCCGGCCCGCAGACATAAAGGTGCGCGTCTGCGCCGGCCGCATCGAGCACCGCGGCGAGGTCGAGCTTCTGGCCGTCGTCGCCGTCGTCATAGTGCATATGGACGCGCTCCGCGAAGCCCGCCTGTTGGACGCGCTCGACGAACGCGGCGCGGTCCTGCGAGCGTGCGCAGTAGTGCATCTCGAAATCGGCGCCGGTCTGCGCGAGGCGCTCGGCCATGCACAGGATCGGTGTGACGCCGATGCCGCCGGCGAGCAGAAGCGAGCGCTTCGCATGAACGAGCGGAAAGTGGTTGCGCGGCGCGCTGATCGTGATCACCTGCCCTTCGGCAAGCTCGTCGTGAACCGCCACCGAGCCGCCGCGGGACGCCGGGTCGCGCAGCACGCCGATCTGGTAGCGGTGCGTCTCGGTGGGGTCGTTGCACAGCGAATACTGGCGGACGACACCGGGACGGATCTCGACATCGATATGGGAGCCGGCGCTGAACGCGGGCAGATGCTCGCCGTCGACCGGCGCGAGTTCGAGCGAAACGATGTCGAGCGCTTCGACGGTCTTGCGGACGATGCGGACTTTCAGTTGGGTTTCCATGATGTCAGTCTCGAAAAAGTCATGCCGGGGTCACGGCGGCGGCCTGCAGACGCTCGCGGATGTCGACGCGCAGCCGGTCCTTGCGAATCTTTCCTGACGCCGTGCGCGGAAAATCCTCCACGACGACGAGGTGCTCGGGATACTTCTGCTTCGCGACGCCCGCGCGTTCGACGAACGCGAGCACGTCTCCAAGCCCGATCCCCACGCTGTCCTGCGCGATCACGTAGGCGCACAGCGTCTCGCCGAGCCGCGGATGCGGCATCGAGACGACCGCCGCCTCGCGCACGGCGGGCATGCGATGCAGGATGTCCTCGACCTCCTTCGCGCTGACCTTCTCGCCGCCGCGGTTGATCAGATCCTTCTTGCGCCCGGTGACGACGACCGCGCCCTCCGCAGTCAGCCGGCCCAAGTCGCCGGTCGCGAAATAGCCGTCGGCGTCGAAGCACTCGGCAGTCGCTTCGGGGCTGCTGTACGCGAGCAGCATCGACGGCCCGCGCACGCGGATCTCGCCCTCCTCGCCCGCCGGCAGCACGCGGCCGTCGTCATCGGCGATCCGCACGTCGTAATCGGCGACCTTGCCGTCGGTCGTCGCCGCGAGCTCCATTTCGCCTTCTCCGACGAAGCCGAGCGTCGTCAGCGGTACCTCGCTCGATCCATAGACGCGGAACGCGCGGCACTGGTCGAGCACGGAGTACGCCTTCGTGATCAGCGCCGGCGGCACTTCCGCTCCCCCGCAGGCGAACACCTGCAGCGTCGGCAGGCGGCAGCCGGCGTTCTCGGCTGCGGTCAGCAGTTCGTGCAGGAAGGGGGTCGCGCCGACGCTCGCGGTGACTTTCTCGCGGTCGATCAGGTCGAGCGCCTCGTCTGCATTCCAGCGCTCCATGAACACGGTGCGCGTGTTGCTGCAGAAGGGGATCTCCATGCCGCTCTGCCCGGTGACGTGCGTGACCGGCGAGGCCATCAGCAGGACGTTGTCGAAACCCGCCACCTGCGAGCCGCGCGACCACTGTTCGAATGCGCGCTTCAGGCGCAGCGGTCCGGTGTTGTGGCTGTGCAGCACCCCTTTCGGCCGGCCCGTTGTGCCCGACGTGTAGAGAATCATCTTCACCGAGTTGGCGTCGACCTTCGGCGCATCCGCGAGACGGCCGCCCTCCCCGACCAGCGCCTCGTAGCTGTCGTCGCTGCCGTCCCCGGCGCGCACCGTGAAGAGGTGTTCGAGCTTCGGCAATGGCAGCGCCAGCCGCTGCATCATCGTGCCGTAGTCGAAGCCGCGGTAATGCGCCGGGAAGAACGCCGCCTTCACGCCGGCGTCGCCGAGCATGAACGCGACCTCGGCGTCGCGGTAGATCGGGACGATCGGCGCGACGACGAGACCGAGGATCGTCGTCGCCAGATCGATCACGACCGCCTCGCGCCAGTTCGGCAACTGAAAGCTGACGACGTCGCCCGCAGCGAGCCCGCGCTGTTGTAGGCCCGCCGCGAGCGCCGCGGCCTCTGCGAGCAACCCGCCGACCGTGCAGCGCTGATTCCCGAACACGTGCGTCACCCGCTCGGGATCGCGCGCGGCGAGTTCGCGCGCGAAGTCGGCGAGCGTCTTGTTGGGCCAGTCGCCGCTGGCGGTGTAGCGCGCGATCAGGGCGTCATCGAGGCGCACCTGCCATCCGCTTGCGTCTTTGCGCATTTTGTTCTCCTTCCCCCGTTGGGCGCCGGCCCTTAGGCCGCGAGTGCGGCATCAACGAAGCGCGCGAACTGCGCATCGCGATTGCCGAACAGCGCGGCGTTGACCATCAGGCGCCGAAAATAGTGACTCACATCCAGTTCGTCAGTGACACCCACGCCGCCGTGCATCTGCACCGCTTCGTTGCAGACCTTGCGCGCCGCGTGGATGACGTAGGCTCGCGCGCCGCTGACGATGCGCGTGCGCTCCTCGGCCGGCCCCGCGAGCGCCCGCTGGGCCGCAGCGGTCAGCGCCCGCACTTCCTCCTGCAGCAGGAAGCAATCGACGAGGCGATGCTGCAGCGCCTGATTCGTGCCGATCGGCCGCCCGAACTGCTTGCGCACCTTGAGGTACTCGGCTGTCACCGTCATTACGCTCCTGACGATGCCGAGGCTCTCTGCG
The DNA here is from genome assembly GCF_036675785.1 of Aromatoleum sp. Lineage (NCBI taxonomy): Bacteria > Pseudomonadati > Pseudomonadota > Betaproteobacteria > Rhodocyclales > Rhodocyclaceae > Aromatoleum > Aromatoleum sp. Next base: position 10,630 of record NZ_JAKFEF010000074.1, on the reverse strand, counting down.
CACAGCGCGACCGCGGCTTGGTCGCGGATGTCGGCGAGCGCAGCGGCCGCCGACACGCCGGATTCGGGCTGCAGGCGCCCGACCATTACGCCGTTGAACGAGACGAGTGCGGCGCCACGGCCGTCGACCAACCGGTATTCGCGGCGCATCACGCCCTTCGCGTCGGCGTCGACCAGCGCGACGGCGGGCTCGCCGCTCGCCGGGTCACGTGCGGACACGAGGAGCTTCCCGGCGACGTCACCGTGCAGCACGCCGACCTTGGTGCCGGTGAGCCGGTCGCCATCGAGCACGCACCGGTCCGACGCCGCATCCTCGTCGGCGAACGCGAGGATCAGCGAACCGTCGGCGAGTTGCGGCAACAGCGCCGCCTTCTGCGCTGCCGAACCCTGCTTCAGCAGCAGGCCGGTCGCGATAACCGCGCTGGCGAAGAACGGCTCCATCAGCAGGCGGGAACCGGCGATTTCCATCACGGCGCCGATCGCGCCTGCGTCGGCGTCGAGCCCGCCGTCGTCCTCGGGCAGCCGCAGCGCGAGGAGCCCCAATTCGGCGAAGCCGTCCCACGCCATGCGGCTATAGCCTTCGGGCGCATCGAGCACCGCCCAGCGCTGATGAAAGCTGTAGTTGTCGTCCGCGTAGCGCGCGGCGGTGTCGCGCAGCATCGCGATCGTTTCGAGATCGGTACTCATAGCCCCAGCACCCCTTTCGCGACAATGTTCCGCTGGATCTCGGACGAACCGCCAAAGATCGTCGCGGCGCGGTTGTAGAAATGGTCTTTGAGGATGCCGCCGGCATCAGTGGGGCCGAGCGGGGGCAGGCCCGCCGAGTGCAGCGCCTCGAAGTCATACGCGACGCCCGCGGCGCCGAGCGCCTCGACGAGGGTCTCCATGACCTCCTGGTACAGCTCGGTGCCGCGGATCTTGATCAGCGACGCCTCGCCACCGTTCTCGGTGCCGTCGCACATCGCCTCGACGGCCTTGTACGCGGCGAGCTCGAGTGCGAGGAAACGCAACTCGAACTCCCCGATGCGGTGGCGCATCAGCGGTTGGTCGATCAGCGCGACGCCATCTACGACCGTCTCGCGCGCATGCCGTTTCAGCCGGTCCAGCACGTGCCACGCCCAGCCGACGATCGCACCGGCGGTACGCTCGTTCTTCAGCAGGAACTTCGCGTACGTCCAGCCCTTGCCTTCCTCGCCGACCAGGTTTTCGGCCGGCACCTTGACGTCCTCGAGCCACACTTCATTGACATGTGCATAGCCGTCCATCGTGCGGATTGGCTTCACCGTCACGCCGGGGCTCTTCATGTCGATCAGCAGGAACGAGATGCCGGACTGCGGCTTGTCGTCGCGGTCGGTGCGCACGAGGCAGAACAGCCAGTCGGCCCACTGCGCATAGGTCGTCCAGACTTTCTGGCCATTGACGACGTAGTGGTCGCCCTCGCGGATCGCGAGCGTGCGAAGACCGGCGAGGTCCGAGCCCGCACCGGGTTCGGAGTAGCCCTGCGCCCAGAACTCCTCGGTCGTCTGAATGCCCGGCAGGAAGCGCTGCTTCTGCGCGTCAGAGCCGAACGCGTAGATCACCGGGCCGACGTACTTGACGCCGAACGGGATCACCCACGGGCAGCCGAGCCGCGCGAGCTCGTCCTCGAACGCGAAGCGCTCGAGCGGGGACCAGCCCTTGCCGCCGTGCTCCTCCGGCCAGTGCGCGACCGACCAGCCCTGCTTGTCGAGGAGCCGCATCCAGCGGACGTAATCGTCCTTGTCGAGCACCTGATGGCGGTGCGACTTGTCGCGCAGGTCCGCCGGCATCACGTCTGCTTGAAACCGGCGCACGTCCTGCCGCAGTCGCTCGGCGCGTTCCCTCAGCGCATCGATCGCGCGTGCTTCGCTCATCTCGCCCTCACTTCGCAAAGGCCACCGTGCGCGGCGGCCTTGGAGACAGAAACCGTCATTTTTCGCCCCCGATGCCCAGGTACTTGTCGAGGGTCTCGTGATGGTGGCGGATGCGGCTTTCCTGGTAGCTCGCGAGGCTCACGGCGCCCTTCTTCGACGCCTTCATGCCCTTCGTCATCGCGAGCAGGTTGCGGATGTCCTGGTCGAACACCGGTCCCAACGCCGCGAGTTCCGGCGCCTCCGAGAACGGCTGGTCGTCCGACAGACGGTTCAGCTTCGCCGGCGGCGGCGGAACCTCGTCTTCCTTGTGCCGCCACAGCAGCATCACGTCGAACACGCAGCTGTCGGGGTCGTCGCCGTCCGGAATCGCGCGGTACAGGATGTTCCCGCAGTACCCTGCCCAGATCTGGGTGTTCGGGAAGATCGAATAAAGGATCGCGTCCTGCAACTCCGCGAGCGTCACGTGCGACAGGTCGCGGCCCGAGACGTCGCCGAAGATCCGGCGATTGAGTTCGCCGATGTACTGACGCGTCGTCGTGTTTTCGGGCAGGCGATGCGCGTCGCCGTCGGCGTCGGCCATGCGGCCCGACTCCTCGAGGATGTCGCGCAGCGTCCGCGGCTCGACGACGCCCTTCGTATGCGAACTCGGCACCGCCATCGGCGTTACGCTGCGGCTGATGTTGTCGCCGTACATGTCGTACTGGCTGTCGCAGTCGCCGGTGAAGGTCAGGATCTGCGGGTGCGTGACATGCGCGTGCATCGACTCCATGAACGCTTCCTGCGCGACCTTCCAGTTGCACGGTATGCGCCGCTGCACATGAGCAATGATCACCGAACGCTCGAACGCGTAGTCGCGGAAGTGTTCCGGGAGGACGCCGAGATGCTCGAGGAGCGACGGCGCGTCCGCGTCCATGTTGATGAACAGGAAGCCCTTCCAGCTCTCGACGCGCACCTCGGGCAGGTTCTGCTCGCCCTTCTTGAGGTGCTTGAAGTCCCACTCGCACGGGATGCTCGCGAGCCGGCCCCGCAAGTCCCACGTGAAGCCGTGGTACGGGCACTTCAGGCTATTGACGGTGCCGCCGCCCATGCGCAGCGCGCGGCCGCGGTGCAGGCAGGAGTTGTGGAAGCCGCGGATCACGCCGTCGTCGCCGCGCATGACGATGATCGAGTCGTCGACGATGTCGTAGACAAGGTGATCGCCCGCCTTCGGAATCTGCTCCTCGCGCCCGACGAACTGCCAGACCTTCGGCCACAGCTTTTCGGCTTCCTGGCGATGGAAGTCGCGCGAGATGTAGCGCTCGACCGGCAGATCGTCGTCGCGAAAGCCGGGAAACGACGACGCCAGGTAGTCGGGCACCGGCACCGTCTCCTGCGCGAGCAGACGCTGGAACACGTGCGGATCGCCGGCACTTTCCTGCGGCATCAGGACGAATTTGTCCTCGGGCTTGTTCATGGTTTGTCTCCGTTATTGGTTGTCGTGTTTTCCCGGGCGACGCGAATCACGCCGCCTGAAGAATCGTCACTGCGCTGACGCCGGGAGCGCCGTACACGTGCGTGTAGCCGAGCCGCGGTTCTCCGGGCACCTGCCGCTGCCCGGCCTGAGCGCGCAATTGCGTGCACACTTCGATGACCTGGCGCAGCCCCGACGCACCGACCGGCTCGCCGTTCGCGAGGCAGCCGCCGTCGGTGTTGATCGGCAGCCGGCCGTCGACCGCCGTCGCCCCGCTGCGCAGCAGGTGTTCCTGCTCGCCGTGCTCGCAGAAGCCGTTCTCGGCGATATGGATCAGCTCGCTGCCGCTGTCGGTGTCCTGGAGCTGGATCACGTCGATGTCCTTCGGCCCGACTCCGGCCTGCTCGAACGCGGCGCGCGACGCGATCACGGTCGGCGCCGGAGACTGCTCCGCGGCCAGGCCCGGATTGAAGACCTCGAACGAGCCGTGGTGGCGCGTGCGCATCACCGCCGCCTTCACGATGACGGGCCGGTCGGTGTACTTGCGCGCGTGCTTCGCGCTGCACAGCACGAGCGCGGCGCCGCCTTCGGCCGGGTTGCAGAACATGTATTTGCGCAACGGCAAGTTCACCGGCATCGACTGCGCGATCTCGTCGTAGCCGAGCTCACGGCGGCGCCACGCGTGCGGTGTCAGCGCGCCGTTGCGGAACGCACGCTGCGCGACGCGGACGAGCGCGTCCTCGGTGATGCCGTGCTCGTGCATGTAGCGGCGCGTCTTCAGCGCGAAAAACTGCGTCGTCAGCATCATCCCGGTCTCGCCGTACCAGTCCTCGAGACCCCAGTCGCGCGGCCGCGGATTGAAGGCGCCGCGCGGATGCTTGTCGAAGCCGACGGCGACGCCGATTTCCGCGACGCCGGCCTGGATTGACGCGATGACGCTCGCGAGCGCGCTGCCGCCGGTCGCACAGCCATTGGCGACGTTGACGAACGGGAGGCCGGTCAGGCCGAGCAGATTGGAGAGCGCGTCAGCGTTGCCCGCGTCCTGGCTGCCGCCATAGGCCACGCCGACCCGGGACCATTCAATGCCCGCATCCTTGAGCGCCTCGCGCACCGCATAGGCGCCCTGCTGCTGGCCCGAAAGCGCGTCGGTACGGCCGAACGGATGCAGGCCGGTGCCGATGATTGCGACGTCGTTGTCCATGGAGTTCTCCGGGTCAGGCGTTGGGAGCCGCGTCGGCCGCTGGCTCGACCGGGGCGAAGGCGTAAGTGAAGACCGGCTCTTCGTCCGCGACCTCGCGGTACGGCAGCAGCGTCAGCGTGAGCGGCATGCCGATGACGAGGCGCTCGGGGTCGGCGATCGTCAGCCGGCTTTCGACCTTCACGCCGCCCGGCATCTCGACGTAGCCGACGCCGTACGGCACGAAGTCCTGCTCGGATTCGCCGCCGTTGTACGGCGCCTTCGGCTGGAAGCCCTGGATCGTCCACGACCACAGCGTCCCTTGGCTGCCGATCGGGTGCGACTCCATCTCCGTCGCGCAGCAACGCGTGCAGACCTGGCTCGCGGGGAAATAGATTTCGCCACAGTGTCGGCAGCGGCTCCCGACCAGAACCGGAAGATTGCTGTCGAGGCGAACAACGTCCGGACAGGCGAGCCGCGGAAGCGGATTCCACTTCATTGCATCGTCTCCTCGCTTTTGTAAAACAATCGTGCTTGTTTGTTATATTACCCGAATTAACCGCGGCGTAAAGCCGCGGTCGTGTATTTCTTCTTCGTTTCCGCTGTTGCTACTGATCGCGGAGCCAATGAGAACCCCGCCCCTCGGGCGGGGTCATCCGGCGGCCGGAAAGTTTCCCGGCCGTCGCTCAGGCCTCGGCCTTGCGGGTACGCGACTTCTTGACCGGCGCCGGCTCGGCCGCGGCCACCGGCTTCGGCAGTTCGCCGCCGTGGGCCGCCTTGTAGGCGTTCTCCATTTCCATCATCGCGACCTTCGCGAGCAACTCATGCAGCTTTCGCAGCCGATCGCCCTTCATGTAGGGCGCCGGGTTCGTCGCGACACCCTTGAGCGAATGGAACATCAGGTCGCGCAGCACCTCGCTCGTTTCCTGGTATTCGACCCAGTACGGAAAGCGCTTCAGCAGCGTCGCCGATTTGCGTTCGTCGAGCGTCGCCTCCAGCGGCAGCAGCACGGTTTGCAGTTCCTTGTCCGTGCGCGCGCCGCGCTGCAACTCCTGCAGCGCGATGAACGTCGGCCGCCCGTAGTAATACTTCTGCAGCACCTCGAGCGTGTCGAGCATCGATTCGTACGTCGGCGTTTCACCGGGCGGCAGCTTGATCCGCTTGACCGCATCCTCGTACTCCGCAGCCCGCAGATCGATGATGTACTCCGCTGCGGCATTGAAAACTTCGGCGCGCGACTTGAAGTGATGCGTCATCGCGCCGCGGGAGACGCCCGCCTTCTGCGCGATCTTCTCTGTCGTAGTCTGCGTGTAACCGAGTTCGACGAGGCACTGCAGCGTCGCTTCGAGGATCTGGTTACGAGTCGCGAGGCTCTTTTCGGCCTGCCACGTGACGCCGCTCGCACGGGAGCGCGACGGATCACGGCGAGGCCGTTCGACGCGACGTACCGGCGCGTCGGCCGATACGAGCAGGGATTCGGGCGTGCTGTTATCCATGATCTTTCGCTACCTTTGTGATTCCAAAATTCGGCGCCGCCTTAGTCGTTCCGCCGCGCGGCCGAGTGGCGCCGCACGGACGCCACCTTGGTCGTCCCGCATTGCCCACTCCGATGCGACAGCGGGGGAACGGCCGCGTTCAAAAAACAGACGGGTCGGTATCAAACATTCTACGACAAACGAATCGAATGCCCATAGTCGACGGTGACGACCGAGCCGTTCATATAGGACGACGCGTTGCTCGCCAGTAGCAGCAGCGGGCCGTCGAGCTCTTCGAGGCTGCCGAGCCGCTTCGCAGGAAGGTTCTGGATTTCCTTCTTGCCGGCGTCGGTCTCGTAGAACGGATTCGTCATCTCGCTCGGGAAGTAGCCCGGTGCGATCGCGTTGACGCGGATCCCGTACTGCAGCAGGTCGAGCGCCATGTAGCGGGTCATGTGCAGCAATGCGCCCTTCGTCGTGCCGTAGTTGATGAATGCCGGATACGCGAGCTGGCCGAGGATCGATGCGATGTTGATGATCGAGCCTGGCTTGTCCGCGGCGATCAGCCGGCGCGCGGTCTCCTGGGCGACGTAGAACGGACCCGACAGGTTCACGTCGAGGAGCGAGTTCCACTGCTCGTTCGACATCTCCTGAAAGGCCGTCGGGTTCGACAGCCCGGCGTTATTGACCAGGATGTCCACGATGCCGAGTTCGGCCTCGACGCGGTCGAGCGCGACGCGGATCGAGTCGCTGTCCGCGACGTCCATGCGGCACCCGAACGCCCGGCCGCCCGCGTCGCGGATTTCCGCCGCGACCTGCTCGACGCGCTCCGTACGACGCGCGACGCACGCCACCTTCGCCCCCGCCTCGGCCAGAACCTGCGAAACGTGGAGGCCGATGCCCGATCCCGCGCCCGTCACGAGCGCGACGCGGCCTTCGAGCGAGAAACGTTTACCAAGTCGATCCAAACGGTTGTCTGTACTCATGGTCTTTCCCCTTTGCTCTCAGGCGAGCGCCGCCGGATCGGCGAGCGCGTCGGCGATGGACCGGGTGAAGCGGGCTGCATCCGCCCCGTTGATGACGCGGTGGTCGTAGCTGAGCGACAGCGGCAATACCGGCACCGAACGCACTTCCCCATCGGCGAGCTTCAGCCGCTCGGTCGCCCGCGTCACGCCTAGGATCGCGACTTCGGGCGCGTTGATGATCGGTGTGAAGCCCGTGCCGCCGAGGTTGCCGAGCGAGCTCACCGAGAAGCAGCCGCCCGACATTTCGGTGATCGGCAGCCCCTTCGTGCGCGCGCGCTCCGCCTTGTCGGCGAGTTCGGCGGCGATCTCGGCGATCGACTTCTTGTCGCAGTCGCGGATCACCGGCACGACGAGGCCGTTCGGCGTCTCGACCGCGACGCCGATGTGGAAGTAATGCTTCAGCACGAGGCCGTTGCCGTCGGCGGACAGCGACGCGTTAAAGCGCGGGAAGGCTTTCAGCGCCGTCACCACCGCCTTGATGATGAACGGCACCGGCGTGAGCTTCGTGCCCAGCGCCTCCGACATCTGCCGTCGCACCGCGTCGAGCGTCGGCACGTCGGCCTCGTCGTGGTGCGTCACGTGCGGAATCTGCGCCCAGTTGCGCGCGAGAAACGACGCGACGAGCTTCTGGTGGCGCGGCAGCGGCACCGTCTCGACCTCGCCGAACGCGGCGAAGTCGACCGTGGGCATCGGCGGCAGTGTCGCCGGCCACGCCGGCGGCGGGATCTTTTCGTTGGCCGACATCACGCGAGCTCGCCGATGACGGTGCCGACCTCGTAAGTCTCGCCGGCATCCTTGTGGATCTTCAGCACGCCGTCCGCCGGCGCTTCGACTTCCTGCACGGACTTCTCGCTCTCCATCGTGTAGAGCAGTTGGCCCTTCGTGACGCTCGCGCCGTCCGGCACCATCCATTCGGTGAGGATCGCCTCGTTCACCGAGAAGCCGAGCTTGGGAAGAATGATTTCGGTTGCCATGTTGTTGTCCTCCTTTGGGTTTCTGTCAGGTTCAGTTCAGGGTTTCGCGGATCGCCGCGAGAATGCGGCTCTGGGTCGGTACGAACTCGGTTTCGAGCGGCTTCGAGAACGGCACCGGCGAGCGGGCGGCGCCGACGCGGGCGACCGGGGCCTTCAGCGTGCCGAAGAGCTCCTTGTGCAGCCGCGCGGCGATTTCGGCGCCGACGCCGAAATCCACCTGCGCTTCGTGGGCGACGACGACGCGGCCGGTCTTGCGGGCCGACGCCGTCACGGTCTCCATGTCGAGCGGCGCGATCGTGCGCAGGTCGATTACTTCGGCCGACACGCCTTCCTTCGCCAGCTTCTTCGCCACCGCGATGACGTCGTGCAGCGTGCGGCTGTAGCTCACGAGGGTGATGTCGCTGCCTTCCTGCACGACCTTCGCCTTGCCGATCGGCACGCGCACGCCCGGCTCCGGCGCTTCGCCCGGCACGAAGTACAGCGGCAGGTTCTCGATGAAGATGCACGGGTCGTCGTCGAAGATGCACGACAGCAGCAGGCCGTACGCATCGGCCGGCGTCGAGGGGGCGACGACCTTGATGCCGGCGGTGTGCGCGAACCACGCCTCGAGATAGTCGGCGTGCTGACCGCCGGTACCGAAGCCGGCGCCGGTCGTCGTGCGGATCACGAGCGGCACGTGCGTCTGGCCGCCGGTCATGAAGCGCAGCTTCGCTGCGTGGTTGACGATCTGGTCCATCGCGACCGTCATGAAGTTCATCAGCATGATCTCGGCGACCGGGCGCAGCCCGGCGAGCGCGCCGCCCACCGCCGCGCCGGCGATCGCCTGCTCCGAGATCGGCGTCGACTTCACGCGGCCGGTGCCGAATTTCTCGGACAGGCCCGCGGTGCACTTGAAGACCCCGCCGCCCTGCGCGTCGGCGATGTCCTCGCCGAGCACGACGACGGACGAATCGAACGCCATCGCGTCATGAAGCGCGAGGTTGATCGCCTGCGCGGTATTGATCTTCTTCTGCGTCACGGTGCTCATGCTGGGACTCCCTCGGCGACGACGTCGCGCTCGAGTTCGGAAATATCGGGATAAGGGCTCGCGAGACCGAACTGGACGGCCTCCTCGAACGCAGCGGCGTTCGTCGCTTCGACGTCCGCGAGCTGACCGTCGGTGGCGAAGCCCTGCTCGATAAGCCACGCACGGAAGCGCGGCAGCGGGTCGGCGGCGACGGCCGCGGCCATCTCGCTTTTCGGGATGTAATGGCTGTCGTCACCGAGCAGATGCCCGCGGAAGCGGAAGGTGTTGGCCTCGATCAGCGTCGGGCCCTCACCCGCCCGCGCGCGGGCCACCGCCGCGTTCGCGGCCTTCCACATCGCGACCGCGTCGTTGCCGTCGACCTCGACCCCGGGAATGCCGTACCCGATCGCGCGGTCGGCGATCGTCGCGGCGCCGGTGCCAAGGTCGTAGCGCGTGTGCTCGGCGTAGCCGTTGTTCTGGCAGACGAAGATCACCGGCAGCTTCCACACCGCGGCGAGGTTCAGCGCCTCGTGGAATGCGCCAATGTTGCTGGCGCCGTCGCCGAAGTTCACGACCGTGACCTGGTCCGTGCCCTCGAGCTGTGCCGCCCAGGCGAGGCCGTTCGCGATCGGCAGGCCGGCGCCGACGATGCCGGTCGTCACCGGCAGACCCGACGCGACGTGGGTGACGTGCATCGGTCCGCCCTTGCCCTTGCAGGTGCCGGTCGCGCGACCGAGCAGCTCCGCGACGAAGGGCTTCAGCGGAATGCCTTTCGCGAGCTGGTCGTGGATGCCGCGGTACGTCGTGACGACGGTATCGTCCGCCCGCAGGTTCACCGAGATCGCGGCCGGGATCAGCTCCTGACCGCGCGGCGAGTAGTACGGCGACGCGATCTGGCCGGCCTTGATCAGTTCGATGAAGCGATCGTCGGCTTGCTTGATCAGCGATGCGATCCGGTAGATCTCCAGCAGAACCTGCTTGCCGGGGTTGTTTGTCTCACTCATTCCCTACCTCTCGATTCGGGTTCATGAAGTCTTGCTTGTTGCAAACGGGACTACGGTTCCCTACAGCAGCCGCCTTTCGGCCGATTTAAAAACCAACAATCCCGTTTGTTTTTTTGCAGTATATCGACGCCCTTTTGCAATGACAAGCACCAGAAGGCTTCGATGGGTTTCTCTTTATTTATGCGGCCGGTTCTTTGCGGAGCGCTCGACGATCGCAAGGGTTCGCAACGGCCGGCAGTTGAGGAGGAGCGTGATGACGCCGGTCGGCGAAGACAGGGATTCGCTCTTCACGAGCGGACGGCACTGCGCCTCCTGATCGGGCAGCAATCAGTCGAAGCCAGGGCGAATGCCCATGGGACCGGCGGACTTTGTCAGCCCCGGGGCTGCTCCCCCACCCTTCCCCCGGCCTCCCCTTTCCGCTCGCGGTCTCGGGTGCCCGTCGATGACTGCAGCGTCGTGTTCTGCTGGTTCAACAACAGCTACAAGGTCAATCCGCACAGCGCGGGGCGCGCGATGGACGGTGGGAGCGGGCGGCGCGCGGTGATCCTGATCGGCGGGCTCGGGCACGTGCTCGTGTGCGCGGGATATCTCTTCGTCGATCACGTCGGGCCGCTGCTGTGGATGCTGA